>NZ_KV814801.1:259949-383203 GCF_001814095.1 Neisseria sp. HMSC068C12
AAGGCCGTCTGAAAAGATGTTTCAGACGGCCTTTGTGTTGGAAGCCGATTAGAACGGACGTACTTCCAAACCGAACATACGGCGAGCGGTGTTCAGCATTTGGCAGCTGAAGCCCCACTCGTTGTCGTACCATGCGAACACTTTAACCATTTTGCCTGCGGTGACTTTAGTCAGCGTAGAGTCAAATGTGCTGGCTTGGGTAGTGTGGTTGAAGTCCATGGAAACCAGCGGCAGGGTATTGTAGGCCAATACGCCTTTCAGACGGCCTTCTTCGGAAGCGGCTTTCATCAGCGCGTTGATTTCTTCGGCGGAAGTGTCGCGACCTGCTTGGAAGCTCAGGTCAACCAGGGAAACGTTGACGGTCGGTACGCGGATGGCGAGGCCGTCGAGTTTGCCTTTCAGGTCCGGCAATACCAAACCGACGGCTTTGGCAGCACCGGTTTTGGTCGGAATCATGTTTTCCACGCCGCTACGCGCACGGCGCAGGTCTTTGTGGCGTACGTCGGTGACGGTTTGGTCGTTGGTCAGCGCGTGGATGGTGGTCATCACGCCGTTTACGATACCGATGTTTTCGTTCAATACTTTGGCAACAGGTGCCAGGCAGTTGGTGGTACAAGACGCGTTGGAGATAACGGTCATGTCGTCGGTAATCACGTCGTCGTTTACGCCGTAAACGATGGTTGCGTCAACGTCATCGCCGCCGGGAGCGGAAATCAGCACTTTTTTCGCGCCGCTTTCCAAGTGGATTTTGGCTTTCTCTTTGCTGGTGAACGCGCCGGTACATTCCATTACCAAGTCAACGCCCAATTCGCCCCATGGCAATTCGGCTGGGTTGCGGGTGGAGAAGTAAGGGATTTTTTTACCGTCGATGATGAGGTGTTTTTCATCATGGGAAACATCGGCGTCAAAGCGGCCGTGAACAGTGTCGAATTTGGTCAGGTGAGCATTGGTCTCGATGCTGCCGCTGGCATTGATGGCAACGATGTCGAGTTGGTCTTGCAGTTTGTAGTCGAAAATAGCGCGCACTACTTGGCGGCCGATGCGGCCGTAACCGTTGATGGCAACTTTGATACCCATGGCTTTTCCTCTTCTTTTGGGTTTGGGTTGTGGATTGAATGGCGGCAATTATAGCAAAAATGTAGTGCTGTGTAATTAATGTTTTATTGAAATTTTTTGGTTTGATTATTTTTAATTGTGGATAATTAGAGTAGAAATGCAGGTTTAAATTTAATGTTATTTAATATTTTTTGAAATTTTATTTTTATTAATTCCATTTTTTGGTGTTTTGTGTCCGTTTTAAATCACGGTAATGAAGGAAACGGGAAAAGGTGGATTGTTTTTGTTTATATTAAACGGAATTTTGGGACGGTTTCTTGATTACAACATGCAACAGTGAAATTTTCAGACGGCCCGGATTGGACGGAAGGAAAACAGGCCGTCTGAAACATTTTGATGACGGGGGATTTGAATGCGTTGGGTTGCCGCTTTTCCTTACGGGATAAGGGAAAGGCGGTTTGCGGCGAGGGCGGTTGTCAGTGGGAAGGGGAGGGAAAAACGGGGCTTGGGTGTTGCGTTTGGCTTGTATATAAAGAAGTGTATGAAGATTTTAGTCGTAGTGCATGAAGATTTTCCTTGCGATTTTAATGCAATACTGACTTGCCAACAGTGTTAAATTTTTTTACGATAAGGTCAGATTATGTTTGCATGGCCATAAGCGGTGCATTCTTTAAATACCGGATATTATCCTTGTCCGAATATCTATTTTAACCGGCCGGTTTGTCCGACCTGATTTCTAAATATATACGCGCAAGGCCGGGAGGCCTTGACGACACTCGATTTTTAAGAGGTTCATCGTGTCAAATTCTCAATCCAGCGAACGCGCGACGTTTAGCAGTCGCCGTGCCTTTATGTTTGCCGCCATCGGCTCGGCCGTGGGCTTAGGCAACATTTGGCGTTTCCCTTACATCGCCTTCGACAACGGCGGCGGTGCTTTCGTCCTCCCTTATTTGGTTGCGCTGTTGACGGCGGGTATTCCACTGTTGCTGCTCGACTATGCCATCGGCCACCGTTACCGCGGTTCGCCTCCTTTGGCCTTCCGCCGCCTCGGCCGTTGGTTTGAGCCGGTGGGTTGGTGGAACTTTCTGACCAACGTCATCATCTGTATCTACTACGCCGTGATTGTCGGCTGGGCGGCAAGCTATGCCTATTATTCTTTGACTTCGGCATGGGGTACGGATCCGCAGACCTTCTTCTTCAAAGACTTCCTGCAAATGGCCGATGCCAAAGACTTGGGCTTGGATTTTGTCGGCAAAGTTGCCGGTCCGTTGATTGCCGTGTGGGTGTTTACGCTGGCGATTATGGCTTTGGGCGTGCAAAAAGGTGTGGCCGGTGCGTCCACATTCTTCATGCCTTTGTTGGTGGTAATGTTTGTCATCATGGTGGGCATTGCGCTGACTCTGCCGGGTGCGGCAAAAGGTTTGGACGCTTTGTTTACGCCTGACTGGAGCCGCTTGGCGGATCCGAAAGTCTGGGTAGCCGCATATGGTCAGATCTTCTTCTCGCTCTCCATCTGCTTCGGCATCATGATTACTTATTCTTCTTACCTGAAGAAAAAAACCGACTTGGGCGGCACCGGCTTGGTTGTCGGCTTTGCCAACAGCAGCTTTGAGTTGCTCGCCGGTATCGGCGTATTTGCCGCATTGGGCTTTATGGCTCAAGCCGCAGGCAAAGAAGTCAGCGAAGTGGCATCCAACGGTATCGGCTTGGCGTTTATCGCGTTCCCGACCATCATCAACCAAGCGCCGATGGGCGCGTTGATCGGCGTGTTGTTCTTCGGCTCGCTGGTGTTTGCCGGTGTAACTTCTATGATTTCCATCGTTGAAGTAATTGTGGCTGCAATTCAAGACAAAATGAACATCGGACGTGTCAGCGCAACGTTGATTGCTGGCGTTCCCATGGCGATTATTTCCACCTTGCTGTTCGGTACGACCACCGGCCTGCCTGTGTTGGACGTATTGGACAAATTCATCAATACTTATGGCATTGTGGCTTCCGGTTTTGTTTACGTTTTGGCGATTGTCTTGTTGAACAAGCTGCCGGAACTGCGTAACCACTTGAACGCGCTGTCTTCCATCCGTGTCGGCAAAGTGTGGACAGCCAGCGTGGTGGTTACCGTCGCCATGCTCGGCTATATGCTTTATCAGGATACTGCCGGCCTCCTAAAAGAGAATTACAGCGGCTATCCTGACAGCTTCCTCAATATCTTTGGTTGGGGCATGGTGGGCGCCATCCTCGTATTGTCGGTCTTGCTGTCATTCTTGCCGTGGGAACACGGTCAGGGCTTCAACGTCAAAGACGAACATGAACACGAACGTGAAGGAGACGAATAATGAGTACTTCAGCCATTATTATGATGCTTGTCGCATTGATCGTCATTTGGGGCGGATTCATCGTCTCCGTCCTGCGCCTGCCTAAAGAATAAGGTTTGAGCAAATGAAAAGGCCGTCTGAAAGTCATTTTTCAGACGGCCTTTTTGTTACATAGCAAGGGACGGAAGAGGGGGAATCATCTTGGTGGACGGCATGTGCGAGATTTTTAATAATGGATGACCGGGTATGATGTATAAATTATATCTATTTGTTTTAAAAAGATTTAAATACGATTATCGTGTTAATAAACCGTTGTTCCCTTCAATCTTTGCCCGCTGTTTTCTTTGTTCTAGAATAGAGTCCGCAATGCCTTTTATGAGGCATTAGGTACAGTATCCGTTTATTTGTTAAGGAGAATTTCATGGCTAAAGTACATCAACCAAGTAAAGAAAGTGATTCTGAAGATTTTGTTATCCGCCTCGATCCGCGCGAGTGGGACGGTACTTTTTCAGGAGAAGGCAAAGGGCCTAATGATGGCTATGACGATGATCATATCATCCGCCTTGATCCGCGTGAGTGGGAAGGTTTTGAGCCTGCACAGCCGGCCGCGAAGCCGATATTGGAATCCAAAGCTTTCGATGGAGATGAGCTTTTGAGCCGTGAGTTTGGTGAGGCTGATCCTCTTGATTCTTCTGCTGGTCTTTCCTCAGACAATGCGACCTATTCAAACAATGGTACAGGTTCATCTGCGTTGGATACCATTCATGATTTAGCAGAGGCTTCTATTTTCAAACTGTAATCGTTCCATAATATAAAAGGCCGTCTGAAACCGATATGTGTTTCAGACGGCCTTTTTGTGTATGGTCATCGGGACGAAGCCTAACTCATCATCCAAATTACCAAATGCACCATGGTTGGGCCAAACAATACCATAAACAGTCCGGCCAAAATCATGGTCAGGCTGGCCATTACGCCTTCAGTTTCATGGCGTTGTCCGGCGCGCGATGTGCCGAAGCCGTGGGCGGCATTGCCGAATGCCACGCCGTTGGCGGTACGGAAGCGGATACGGGTGAAGGCTAAAAACAGGTCGCCGAATATCATGCCGACAAAGCCAGTGATGATGGTGAACAGGGAAACGAGCGAGGCTGAACCGTGGATTTCGCTGGCGAGGACGACGGCAAACGGCGTGGAGATGGAGCGCGCCATTAGGCTGTTGGTTACTTCGTTGTTGAAGTGGAACATATGGCTCATGAGGAATGCGCTGACTACGCCGACAAACATGCCCACCATAATGGCGATGGAGAGGATGGGCAGCTGGCGGCGGATGACTTCGCGGTTTTCATAAATGGGGACGGCAAAGGCAACGGTAACCGGAGTGAGCAGGAAGACGATGCCTTGGGTATATTTGTGGTAGGTGTCGTAATTGACGCCGAATGCCAGCAGCAGGAGGATGGTGCTGACGGAGACGGTAACGACGGGGGAGAAAATCATTAAGGGTTTTTTGCGGTGGATTTTTTTGGCAACGACATAGGCAAAGCAAGTCCAGATGAAGCAGGCGAGGGCAGTGTAGTCCATTTTTATTCTCTATTTTTAGGAGTGGAGTTTTTTGTAGAGGCGGCGTTTCCAGCGGTAGCAGAAATCGAGAGTCAGGGCGGTGCTGATCATCACGAGCGCGGTGCCGACGGCGATGGTCAAAATCAGCTGCCAACCTTCGGACATCAGCAGGTCTTGATATTGCAAGACGGAAACCATGATGGGGATGAAGAAAAAGACGAGTTCGCCCAATGCCCATTTTGCGCCGCGATCAACCATGCCCGGGCGGATGATGCCGAGCCCTAAAAGGGCGAGCATGAGGAACAAGCCCAATACGCCTGAAGAAACAGGCAGATGCGTGAAGCGGACGATAAGGTCGGAGACGCCCCATACTGCGCCGATGATGGCAAGCTGCAAGGCCGTCTGAAAAAATCTGGTGAGGGAATCCATGATATGGGTGTGTGTTGAATGAAAGGCTTGATTATAGAAACCTAATTTCTGCATAATATGAATTATTAAACGAATAATCATGCCTTAGAGGAATAATGGATTTCAAAAGCCTGCATTGTTTTGCCGAACTCATCCGCCTGCAAAGTTTTTCGGCCACGGCTTCCGCGTTGAATTTGACGCAGCCGACGGTCAGCAAAATCATCCAGTCTTTGGAAGAAGAATTGGGCGTGCCGCTTTTGTGCAGAGAAAACGGACGCAAAAAGCGGCAGGTGCAGCCGACCGCAATCGGCGAAGAAGTCTATCGCCATGCGTTAAACCTTTTACACGAACGCGATTTGCTGCTGGCCCGCGTTGACGATTACCGCCATGTCAAAAGCGGGACGCTGCGTTTGGGTTTGGCCTTGTTCGGCAGCGATTTGCTCAGTCATGCGCTGTTTGATTTCCACCAAAAATGGCCGGACATAGAATTGTCGTTTTTGGAACAAGGTTCGCTCGCCATCGAGCAATCCCTGCGCAACAACGAACTCGATGCCGGGCAGCTGCTCGCGCCGGTTCACGAAGACTTCGACAGCATCACGTTGTGCGACTATCCGCTGGTGGTCTTGATGCCGAAAAATCGGGCGAGACACGATGCGCTGACGCTCAAAAGCCTGCAACACGAGCCCTTCATCCTTTTTGGTGCAGGCTTTTCCCTCAACGAAACCATTCAGACGGCCTGCCGCAATCAAGGTTTTACGCCCAACGTTGTCTGCCGTACCGGACAATGGAATTTGGTCGCCGACATGGTGGCGCACAATATGGGCATTGCCTTGTTACCCGAATACTATGCCCGAAAAATCAATCCCGATGTCTTTGCCGCCATTCCTTTGGTCGAACCCGAAATCCGCTGGCAGCTCACCATGGCATGGAAGAAACACCAACGCCCGACGCCGGCCTTAAGGGCTTGGTTGGACGTGGTCAGGGAAGCGTTCGGCAGGCGAAACAAATAAAATCAAATCATCAGGCCGTCTGAAAAAAAAGGGTGTCGTTATCACCCGCTTTCAGACGGCCTTTCCCGTTAAAAATGGTAAAACGGCCTAAAAAAGAGTAGAATATGCACCGTTTACAACTCTGCGCCTCTCAGCAGGCTCGAATTATGGACCTTCCCAGTTCGCCTTTGAACTTCCCATCAGACACACAACAACCATAATCATCCCGCCGAAATGCCTCCCCGCGTCCGGCGGGCGGAGCATTTATGAGCATCGAACAAACCCCTCCGAATCTCGACCATACCCCCGACAATGAAGCGGTGGAAGACCGCATTTCTGACGATCGCATCTCTGACGATATCGACCGCATCCACGCCTTATGCGAAATCCTCGAGCCGTCCTTTGAACAAATCGAAGCAGGCGTGCCGATTGAAGACGAAAGCCTGCGTGACAAGTTCACCGAGCTGACCGTCCTCTTGGCCGAGTTGCACCCTGCCGACGTGGCCGCCGTCTTGGAATCCCTGCCGCCGCGCGAGCGTAACATCGTCTGGCTTTTGGTCGCCCCTGAAGACGACGGCGAAGTCTTGCTGGAAGTATCCGACGCCGTACGCGAAACGCTGATCGAGTCCATGGACAAAGACGAGCTGTTGGCCGCCGTCGATGATTTGGACGCAGACGAATTGGCAGAACTGGCAGACGACCTGCCGCACCAAGTGGTGTACGAAGCGCTGCAAACGCGTGATGAAGAAGAACGCGAGCAGGTCAAAGCGGCGATGTCTTACGAAGATAACCAAGTCGGCGCGATTATGGACTTTGAATTGGTCAGCATCCGCGCCGATGTGGCGTGTGAAGTCGTGTTGCGCTACTTGCGCCGTTTCGACAGCCTGCCCGACCATACCGACAAGATTTTCGTGGTTGATGAAAACGACGTGTTGCAAGGCGTGCTGCCCATCCGCAAACTCTTGGTCGCCGACCCCGAAGACATGGTGGCGGACGTGATGGCCACCGATGTCGTGCGCTTCCGTCCCGAAGACGACGTGGAAGAAGCGGCACAGGCGTTTGAACGTTATGACTTGGTCACCGCGCCGGTTGTCGATGAAAACAAAAAGCTGATCGGCAGGATCACCATTGACGAAATGGTGGACGTGATCCGTGAAGAATCCGAAGCCGACATGTTTAACATGGCCGGTTTGCAAGAAGAAGAGGACTTGTTCGCCCCGATTTGGGACTCGGTGAAAAACCGCTGGATGTGGCTTGCCATCAACCTGTGTACCGCCTTTATCGCCAGCCGCGTAATTGGCGCATTTGAAGGCAGTATCGAGAAAATCGTCGCACTGGCTGCGCTGATGCCCATCGTCGCCGGCATCGGCGGCAACTCCGGCAACCAAACCATCACCATGATCGTCCGCGCCATGGCAATGGGACAAATGACCAGTACGCAGGCAGGCCGCCTGCTGAAAAAAGAAGTCGGCGTCGCCCTCGTCAACGGCATTATTTGGGGCACGGTAATGGGCGTGATTTCATGGCTGCTCTACGGCAACATCGGCATCGGTTTGGTCATGGTGGCCGCGATGACCTTGAACCTTTTGCTGGCCGCGACCGTCGGCGTCCTCATTCCCGTCATGATGGACAAAGCCGGACGCGACCCGGCATTGGGCAGCTCGGTGCTGATTACCGCGGTTACCGACTCCGGCGGCTTCCTGATTTTCTTGGGATTAGCAACCATGTTCCTGTTGTAATAGGAAAAAAAAGACGTGTTCGATACGTCCTTTTCAAACCGTTTAAAAGGCCGTCTGAAATTTCAATTTTCAGACGGCCTTTGCTGTTTTTTAAAGCTTTACATCATGAGGGCGTTTAGTTTTGGGGCTGACGTAGATTAGCCCCTTGTTTAAAGCGAAGTCAGAAAAGTCAGAAATCCCAATATCACGCCGACTGCGTTGGGTATAATCAGAATCCAGTCTTTCCGGGGTTCTTTGCTCCAACCGTACAAAACCCAAATCAGACAGGATACTGCTGCAAACAGGGGTTGCCACGGCTGCGCCTTTGCCCCTTGCATATTGGCGATAATTTGGGGGATATAGGCGACAAATACGAAAATACCTATTGCCGCTCCTATGCTGCCGACAACGGTATTGAATTTTGCTTTGCTTATCATGCTGGTAAGTCTCCTTTTAATATGAAAATCGAGGCGGTAGATAATATGGGCAGGCTGACTCAGCCGAGGGAACAGCCGCAGCCGCAATGATGTTCGTGGCCTTGGCCATGTTCGTCCGAATCTTCGGCAAGCAGGGCTTCGTAGTCGCCGCTTTCAATCAGGCTGACCAGTTCTGCCGGACTTTCCGCGCCTTCTACCTAGTCGCAGGATAAATAACTCTATTCTACCGCAAAATATGTATGTCATCATCCATCATTTGGCCTTGGCTGCCGATGAGGTTTTCGAGGGCTCTGTCGAGCTGGACGAAAGCTATTTCGGCGGACAGCGTAAAGGCAGACGTGGTCGAGGTGCGGCAGGAAAAGTGGTTGTCTTCGGCATTCTGAAACGCAACGGACGGGTCTATACCGTTGTGGTGGATAATGCCAAGTCTGAAACGTTATTCCCTGTCATCAAAAAGAAAATCATGCCGGACAGCATTGTTTACACGGATAGCCTGAGCAGCTATGATAAGTTGGACGTGAGCGGTTTTATCCATTACCGCATCAACCATTCCAAGGAATTTGTCGACCGTCAGAACCACATTAACGGCATTGAGAATTTTTGGAATCAGGCAAAACGTGTCTTGCGAAAATACAACGGAATCGATCGCAAATCTTTCCCGTTGTTCTTGAAAGAATGCGAATTTCGATTTAACTTCGGCACACCGTCTCAACAGCTTAAAATCCTGCGAGATTGGTGTGGAATTTAGGGCTAATCTACGTCAGCCCCTTAGTTTTTGATGACGTTTACGGCGTAATGGGCAGTAGTGTTACGGCGGGCTTGGGCGCGCATCATATAGACCTGCACTTTATATTTGCCCGATTGGGTAGCGATACCGTCAAATTTATCGCCTTGTGCCGAACCGTTAAATACGGCTTCATCGTCTTTGGGTGCCCATACGTTGAAATAGGCGTTAGGGCTGCCGGTTTTACTGATGCGCAGGCGGTCGCCCTTGCGTACGGAGAACAAATGCTCGGCGGTTTGATAGCCGGTGATTTTGCCGGAAAAACGCTGCTTGGTTTGTTTGTGTGCCGAAGCTGGTTTTGAAGCTTCCGCTTTAGGCGTGGCGGCATTTGAATAAGTGGTAAACAGTAAGGGAAGGGCGGCTAACAAGAGAAATTTTTTTCATGGGTTGGGTCTCCGAATGTGGGGCGCCAATATGGCACTCATTTTGATAACCCATCAGTATGTTCATATTTTTATAAAGCCAAAGCCGAATAGGGCAATATTCATTTTTTCAATCAGGCCGTCTGAAAACAAATATTATTCAGACGGCCTTTTCTGATAATATAACAACGAATTATTCCTTTCGGAGCCGTTATGACCTTCCCGCCACTCAAATCTCCCCTGAAATTTTACGCCGTTGTTCCCACTGCTGACTGGGTCGAGCGCATGGTCAAAGCAGGTGCCGACACGGTGCAACTGCGCTGTAAAATCCTGCATGGCGACGAGTTGAAACGCGAAATCGAACGTTGCGTCGTAGCCTGTCAAAACAGTGCAACCCAGCTTTTCATCAACGACCACTGGCGCGAAGCGATTGCCGCAGGTGCATACGGCGTGCATCTCGGGCAGGAAGACATGGACACTGCCGACCTAGCCGCGATTGAAGCTGCCGGTTTGCGCTTGGGCTTGAGTACGCACTCTGTTGCCGAACTCGATCGCGCCTTGTCCGTACAACCTAGCTACGTCGCCAGCGGCGCGATTTTTCCGACCACGACCAAACAAATGCCCACCGCCCCGCAAGGCTTGGAGAAACTGCGCGAATATGTGAAACAGGCTCGCGGCATACCCGTCGTCGCCATCGGCGGCATCGATTTGAACAACGCTGAAGATGTACTTGCCACCGGCGTTTCCTCCCTCGCCGTCGTCCGCGCCGTTACCGAAGCGGAAAATCCCGAAGCCGTGGTTAAAGCGTTTCAGGCTTTGTGGGATGAATAAGGCCGTCTGAAAATAAGAAGTCTGACAAGAGGAGCAGCATTATGAAGATTATATTAAACAATGAAGCCATCACATTAAACGGCACAACCGTTGCCGACCTTATCGCCCAAACCGCGCCGCAGAAACCGTTTGCCGTTGCCGTCAATACCCAGTTTGTCGCCAAAGGCGCGTATGCGGAAACGGTTTTAAACGAAAACGACAAAGTGGACATTGTGCGCCCCGTAGTCGGCGGATAAGCGGTTTTACTGCGTGTATAGCTGCGCTATTGGTTTAATGCTGAGAAAAGGAAAAGAAATGTTTATCGTATCGTTGGAATATATTAAAGACTTGGCTGCGGTTGAAACCTACCTGTCCGAGCATATTGCGTATCTTGAACGGTATTATCAAGCAGGTGTATTTGTGATGTCTGGACGCAAACAGCCGCGGACAGGCGGCATTATCCTGATGAAAGCATCAGGCAGGGAACAGGTGGAAAAGTTAATTGCAGAAGACCCATTTCACCGAGAAGGCGTAGCGAAATACACAATTACCGAGTTTATTCCGACTAAGGTCGCGGAAGGACTTGAAAACTATTTGGAAACTATCTGAACCGATTTTTCAGAAGGCTATCGCCCCAAAAATAATATTACAAAGGAATCCATCATGTTTACCCTATATGGAGAAACTTTCCCTTCACGGCTGCTACTCGGTACGGCTGCTTATCCGACGCCGGAAATCCTCAAGCAGTCTGTTCAAATCGCGCAACCGGCGATGATTACCGTTTCATTGCGCCGCGCCGGCAGCGGCGGCGAAGCGCACGGGCAGGGTTTTTGGTCGTTGTTGGAAGAAATGGGTGTGCCTGTGTTGCCCAATACCGCAGGCTGTCAAAGCGTACAGGAAGCTGTGACCACTGCGCAAATGGCGCGCGAAGTGTTTGATACCGATTGGATTAAGCTCGAACTTATCGGCGATGATGACACGTTGCAGCCCGACGTGTTCCAACTGGTCGAGGCGACGGAAATCCTGATTAAAGACGGCTTCAAAGTACTGCCTTATTGCACCGAAGACCTGATTGCCTGCCGCCGACTGCTCGACGCAGGCTGTCAGGCGTTGATGCCGTGGGCGGCGCCGATTGGCACGGGACTGGGCACGGTTCATGCTTATGCGCTGAAAGTCCTGCGCGAACGTCTGCCCAACACGCCGTTGATTATCGATGCGGGGTTGGGTTTGCCTTCGCAGGCGGCGCAAGTGATGGAATGGGGTTTTGACGGCGTGTTATTGAATACCGCCGTTTCCCGAAGTGGCGATCCGGTCAATATGGCACGCGCTTTTGCGCTTGCGGTCGAGTCGGGCCGTCTGGCTTATGAGGCGGAACCTGTGGAGGCGCGTGAGAAAGCGCGCGCCAGTACGCCGACGGTGGGTCAGCCTTTCTGGCATTCGGCGGAATATTGAAAAACATTAGGGCGTGTCGAACACGCCCTTTTTTGTTGGTGAAAAACCTGATTTCAGGTTGAACAGAATGTTCAGACGGCCTTGGCCAAAAGCTGTTTCAATGGCTTTAAGATTTGCCATGCCTGCGCTTTGAGTTGCGGCTGCATCAGCAGGCGGGCGGGGTGGGGAATGACGAAATGCGGCCGCTCTGCGCACAATTCGTTCATCAGCCCGATCATGTCGGGGCTGTCGAAGATTTTGCCGAGGAACAATACTGCGCGCGCTTGCGAAGCGGTCAGCTCGTTTTGCATTTCGGCAAGCTCGGAGCGGATGTGTTCGGCATCGGGCAGGGCAGTGAATACGGGCGCGGTTTTGACCCATGCGGTTTTGTGCGCCTGCTCGGGCTTGAGGCCGATGGCGGCGAGGATGTTGTCGAGAAGCGTGCCGACATCGCCGCTAAACAGTGTACCGTGCAGGCTGTCTTCGGTGGACGGGCAAATGCTGACCACCATGATTTCAGACGGCCTGATGGTTACGTCAAGGCGGGGCAGATTGTCTGAATGCGCGGCTTTTTCTGTTTTTGTCGGTGTTTCGGCAATGGCTTTGGGTGCTGCTTCGGGAGCGCGGACAGCCGGTTTGGCCGCTTGCGCAGTAGCGATGGCGGCAGTGCGTGCCTGATGGGCACCTGCGGATAAAGTGCGCACGGTTTGCGCGGTATCGGCAGCAATGGTTTTGGGGCGGACGGGTGCGGCTGATGTTGCGGTTTGAGGCGCGGCATGGATGATTTTGGCGTTTCGGTTCAGCCACATCGGGCCCAAGCCCAAGGCTTCGTGCAGGTGCAGATAGCGGCTGCTTAACATGATTTCTCCATCAATACGGCATCTTCGCTGCCACCGTCGGGCAGGGCGTAGTAGTTTTTGCGGCGACCGCAGGTTTGGAAGCCGTGTTTGCGGTAGAGCTGTTGCGCGGTTTCATTGCTTGCGCGGACTTCGAGCAGCAATCGGGTTGCGTCTTGCTGTTGCACTGCGTTTTGCCAGTGTTGTAGCAGGGCGGATGCAATGCCTTGTCGGCGGTATTCTGGCGCAACGGCAATCAGGTGCAGCTCGGATTCGTCAAACACGGTTTGCCACACGATAAAGCCGGTAATTTGGTGGTTGGTCTGGCTGAGCCAAACGCTGTCGGGATGGTGTTGAACCGCCGACTCAAACTGTTGCGCCGTCCACGACGAGGGATTGCCTTGTGCGTCGATGGCGGCAAGGGTGGGGCAGTCGGCAAGTACGGCTGGGCGCAGGTTCACGGTTTGGCCTTTTGTTGGGCTTGCTCTTGCGCGGTCAGGGCAATTTTGTTGCGGACGTAGAGCAACTCGGCGTGTGCCGCGTCAGTAGCAATATAGCGGCCGCTACGGGCAAGTTTAAGATAGTCGGCGGCGGTCGGCATATCGGCTTGACCGTCAAAAGGCGGTTTGTCGGCGAGGGCAAAGGCATTACCGATGCCGCCGCTAGGCGTTTGGCCTTCGGGCGCGGCAATGGCGGAGGCTTTGCCAACCGTGTAATCGCTCAAGCGGACGTGGTTTTGCGTATCAAACCATGCGTAGAACACTTCGCCCATACGCGCATCTGTGGCTGCCAGTACACAGCTTGATGGTGGCAACAGCGAAGCGGCGGCATCGAGGCAGGGAATGCCGATCATGGGCGTGTCAAACGGCGTGGCCAAACCTTGTGCAACCGCCGCGCCGATACGCAGGCCGGTAAATGCGCCGGGGCCCTGTGCATAAACGATGCAGCCCAAATCGGCGGCCGTGATGCCTGCTTCTTTAAAGAGGCGCTCGATTTGCGGCAGGATTTGTTCGGATTGCTTGGTGCCGACGTTTTCATGAAACAGGCGGATTTCGCCTTGATGTTCCAATGCGATGGACAAAAAGGATGTGCTGGTGTCGATAGCAAGAGTCGGGCGGTTGTCGGTTGGCATGATGTTATTTTTTAGAAGGATATGGATTGCCATTATAGTGGAACGGCGAGGGGGAACAAAGCATTCGGGCGGCGCTTGGGTAAAAACGCCGTTTGCCGCAAAGCTATTCGATAAGTGAACCAAGGTTTCAGGCCGTTTGAAAACGTTTCAGACGGCCTTGTTTTATTTGTCGAGTTTCAATAAAGGCGAACCTGCTTTTTCAACGGCGCGGCGGTAGGCTTCATGCGCTTCGATGCGCTGCAAATAGGCACGGATATTGGGGTAGTCGGCAAAATCGAAGCGGTCGGCCGCGGCTTGCAGCGGATAGCTCATCATGATGTCGGCACCGCTAAGGCTGTTGCCGACCAACCATTCGCGGTTTTCCAACTCGCTGTTGATGTGGGCAAGATGCAGGGCGGCTTGCGGATGGATAAAGCTGCTTTTGACGCTACTGCTGATTTTGCGGGCAATCGGTTTGACGAAAAACGGCATGGGCGCGCTTTCAATCCGGCGGAACACCAGTCCGAGCAGCAATAACGGCATCAGCGAACCTTCGGCATAATGCAGCCAGCGTTGATATTGCCAGTATTCGCGGCTGCCGCGTTCGGGCATCAGACGACCGTTGCCGTAGGTTTGAATCAGGTAGTCAGTAATCGCGCCGCTTTCCGCCAAGATAAAGCCGTCATCATCCAATAAAGGCGATTTGCCCAAGGGATGGATGGCTTTGAGTTCGTCAGGGGCGAGCAAAGTGTCAGGATGACGGCAGTAGGTTTGCAGGCGGTAGGGCGTACCGAGGATTTCAAGCAGCCAAACAATGCGCAGGGCGCGGGATTGCTCGAGAGAATGTAGGGTAATCATGAGGGACTTTAAATATCGGTTTGTTTGAGGTTGTCTATGCTGATTTGGCAGGCATCGGCGTATTTTTGCAGGGTTTTGGCCGGTAGTTTGGCGAATACTTCGGGGCGGAAATGCCGACGAAGCTGCCATTTCCATACACCTGCCGCCATGGCCAAGCCGGTTTCATCATAACGGCAGCGGAACATATGGTAGTACAGCGGAGAATACTCGCCTTTTTCGACGGCTTCGCGCGCGGCCTGTGTTTGGGCATCGAGTTCACACACTGCCATTTCGGTGGCGTAGGCTTCATCCTGCCAACCGTTGCTGGTGGCCGCTTCGTAGTGGCCGTCGCGGGTGCCGTAGATGACTTTGCGGTGGCCGTGGTAGCTGGCGCTGTTGTCTTGAGGGATGTCGTCAATCTTCATTCAGACGGCCTTTACTGCTTCCAAAAGCATGAAACATGTTGAAAAGCGTCCGCTTTCCGGAACGTAACACAGGATTTTTTGGCCGTGTTCGATGGGGAAAGTGCGCATAAATTCTTCAAGGATGATGTAAATCGAGGCCGAACCCGTGTTGCCCTTGCTATGCAGATTGGTAAACCATTTTCCCTGCGGAATGTCGAAGCCGATATTTTTCAGGCCGTCTGAAAGGCGGTCGCGGAAAAAGCCGGAAGAGTAGTGGGGCAGGAACCAATCGATTTCTTCGGCGCGGATGCCGTGTTTGGCGGCGATTTGGGAGAGGGGTTTTTCCACCGTATAGCGGACGATGTTTTCGTTCAACAGTTTGACGTCCTGTTTGACCGCCATCAGGCTGTGGCGGCGGCCGTAATCGGCATCGGCGTGTTTCCAGCCTTCAAATACGCCGTCGCGGAATTCTGCGCCGGCATACATACAAGGTGGCATTTCGTTGGCGTAGGAAAGCAGGTCTATCCAGCGGATTTTCAGGCTGAGGCCGTCTGAATTGGGGCGGTCGGACAGATACACCGCGCCTGCGCCGTCAGACAGCATCCAGCGCAAAAAGTCTTTTTCAAACCCGATTTCGGGGGACGCGTTTTCCAGTTTTTTATGGTCGGTTTCACTTTGGAACACTTCGCCGCGCATGACCGCCGAAGCGTTTTCGGAAGCAACGGAAACCGCATGTGCGTGTTCGCCGGTGCGTACGGCGTTGTAGGCGTGTTTCATCGCCGCCATACCTGCCGCGCATACGCCTGCCATGCTGAACACTTCGCAAGGCGGCATATCCAGCAAACCATGCACCATTACGCCGTGTCCGGGCATGGTTTGGTCGGGATAGGAAGTGGCGCAGGCCAGGCTGCCGATGGCTTCTGCCGCAACGCCTTGGGCAAACAGGCCGTTGACCGCTTCGGCGGCCAATTCGGCATTGGTGTGCGTCGTGCGGCGGCTTTCGGGGTCGATGGCGTAATGGCGCGACAAAATGCCGTTGGAGCGCAAAATCATACGGCGCACGCGTGAAGGCACATCGCCTGCCATGCCGAGGACGGCTTCCATTTCGTCATTGCCGACAGGGGCGTTGGGCAAAAAGGCAGAAACGCGGTTGAGATAAACGTCTTTGAGTGTGTTATTCGATGTCATGATGTGTTTGTCAAAATAATCAACCGATAAACCGCGCCGCGTAGTCGCAGCTTGCAGTCAACGGGATGTGTTGTGTTTCGGCGTATTCCATCAGCGCGTCCACCAGCAGTTTGGCAATGCCGCGATGACGGAAGTTGGGCGAAACCTCGGTATGGTTTACGTCCCAGCCGCCGTTGTGTTCGGTATAGCTGATATAGCCTGCTTCCAAACCGTCAATGTCGATTTGAAAGCGACGGCGTTCGGGGTAGTGGATAACTTCGGGCATGATGGATTCCTGGTTTGAGGCCGTCTGAAAAGTATTATCTGCCTGACGGTTGCGCATAATAGTCCGCCAGCTTTTTCAGACGGCCTTTGAGCAGTGGATGCAGCAGTTTTTTCAAAATTACGCTGACGGGTAAAACTACCAAAATCATTGCCAATAAAAAGACGATGTAGAAGCACAGCAGCGCACGGCGCAAAAGTGGAGAAATACGGCCTGCCGCCATCAAAAGCTTGCCCCAGACGAAGAAGCTGCGGCCGGCGGCGCGTTCGCTGAAAATCAGTTTTTCATTCACTGTCACCG
Organism: Neisseria sp. HMSC068C12; assembly: GCF_001814095.1. NCBI lineage: Bacteria > Pseudomonadati > Pseudomonadota > Betaproteobacteria > Neisseriales > Neisseriaceae > Neisseria > Neisseria sp. HMSC068C12. The sequence continues at coordinate 276,749 of NZ_KV814801.1, forward strand.
CGCCCATGTTTTGAAACAGGGTTTCGTCCAAAGGCTGTTGGTTTAACAGTGCATCGCGCAATTTCGCACCAAACCGCGCCGCATCCGCCAATTCTTCTTCAGCAATGCCGGCGGAGGGCAGGGAGCGGAAATAGCGTTTGTCGCCGGTCAGCATCCAGGCGGGCGTGGTAATGAAACTGGCCGCGCTGTTGCAGGCATCGATTTTTACGATGTTGCCGATGAGTTTGGCGCCGTTTTGTTTCAGCAAAGATTTCATTTTCTCTTGCGCGCCCAGCCACATATTGCGGCAGCCGATAAGCGTGATGACCGGTTTGCCGTCCAGCAGGCGGTGCGTTTCTTCGCGTTGCAAAAAGGCGGTCATCGGTTGCGAAGGGGAGAGGAACCAAACGGTGTAGGCAATGGCCACCACATCGTAATTTTCGGACGGAATGTGCGGCGGCAGAATCGGGGCGGGTTTTAAATGGACGGTTTCAGGAAAGGTATCGAAAAAACGCCAAAACGGCCACGGAAACGGAAACGCCTGCTCCGGTACGATATTGACGCAATCGACCTGTATGCCGGCTGTTTGCAACGGCGTGGCAAAATTTCGCGCCAGGCTGGAGAGCTGCCCCGTTTGCGAGTAATGCACAATCAGCACTTTTTTCATTATCTTCCCTGCAATGAGTAAGTTATGGTTGGTTTGGACGGTATTATATAGTAAACCGACCGGCCTTGAACTTTATTCATATTCAGTATGTTCGCGAAGGTTTCAGCCGATTTGGATGGAAGCGCCGTATTCTGTCGGAATGGGGCGGTAAAGCGGATTTTTATGCCATGCCAACATGAACAACGGCCGTCTGAAAATTTTCAGACGGCCTTGTGTGGAAATCGGGACGCATGGTCTGGAATGGGATTTGCGCTAAGTATGGCGTGCAAATCGTATAGATAAAAAAATAACCGCTTCAAGGCGGTTGGTGGTGGCCAGAGGCGGAATCGAACCGCCGACACACGGATTTTCAATCCGTTGCTCTACCAACTGAGCTATCTGGCCTTCGCGTGTTTCGTTGCGAGATGTGAATTAAACCAAATTTCGTTGCCTTGTGCAAGCGGTTGTAGGCTTTATTTTTGAGGCGGTAAATTAAGATTTTGTTTTGTATTGAATTATTTTTCGTTTTAATTGGCGGTTTTTAGGTTTGCCGGTTTGATTTTCAGACGGCCTAAGATACAATCGGCTTTTTTGCTTTGGATTTATGCCATGCTGTATGTGTTTGTTCGTGATATGTGGGATGTTTTGCGTTTGCGCTATCGTTCGCCGGAGACGTATTTGTATTCGCCTTTGGTGATGGCGGCGGTGTTGCTGCTGTTGGGTGTGGTGAATGCGGCCAGCATGTCGCCTTTGTTTGGCAGTGGCGCGGCGGCGGTGTGCCTGTCGGTGATTTTGGTGATTGTGAAATGGTTGGTGTTGAGCCGCTCGATGCGCAAGGTGCTGCATTATTACGGTGCGCCCCGGTTGCCTTTGTGGGGCTTTATTTTGGTGTCTGAGGCTTTGCTGCTGCCGCTGTTGCTGGTGTTGTATGTGCCGGCGTTGGCTGCGTTTGCGCTGCTGTGGCAGGCTTGGGTTTTTGTGGTGCAGGTACGCGGTTTGATGTGGATGGGGAATGCGACGGTAGGCCGTGTTTTGGTGGGCTATCTGTTGTATGGTATCGGCGTGCTGTGTGTGGGTACGGTGATTTTGATGCTGTTTATTGCCGCCGGTTGGTTGGACATGGAAACGTTGAATCAAAACCTGCAGGCGTTGACGTCTGCCCGTAAATAATCAATGAAAATTGGAAGGCCGTCTGAAATGTTCGGACGGCCTTTGTTTTATGTGTTTGTTTCGTGGTCTTGCAGGATTTTTTGATAGACGGGGTCGGGGAGGTAGCGGCCTATCATGTCGCGCCAGCCTTGTGGGCCGACCAGGCCTTTGACCATGGTGGAGGATACTTCGGCTATTTCGCGCGGCGGCATCAGGAAGACGGTGGAGATTTCGGGGGCGATGTCGCTGTTGATGTAGCGCATCGAGCGTTCGTATTCGTAGTCGGCGGCGGAACGGATGCCGCGGACGATAAAATTGGCTTTGGCTTCGCGGGCATAATCGACCAAAAAGCGGTTTTCAAACACGCTGATGCGGACATTGGGGAAGGGGTGGGTAATGGCATCGAGCATGGCGCGGCGTTCTTCTATGGTGTAGGTGCTGCGCTTTTCGGGATTGGTGCCGATGGCGACAATGAGTTCGTCAAAGAGGGATTGGGCTTCCTGTATCATCCACAGGTGGCCGAGGGTGGGAGGGTCGAAGCTGCCTGCGTACACTGCACGGCGCGGAGTGGTCGTGGTCATTTTGGGTTGGGAATGGGGTTTGTGTACGTTCAGGATAGGGGAGTTTGCCGGTGATGTCAAAAATCAAAAAGGCCGTCTGAAATTTCAGACGGCCTTTGCGGCTTTATCAGTCGTCACCGCTAATAGAGATGAGGATTCTCAAGAGGCTGCTGAAAATGTTGTAGATGGAGATGAAGATGGTCAGCGCCGCGCTGATGTGGCTGTCTTCACCACCGTCGATAACGGCACGCACCTGCCACATAATCATCAGGGAACTGAAGACAACGAAGCCGGCCGCGATGGTCAGGCTCAGGGCAGGGATGTTGAGGAAGATGTTGGCCACAACGGCAATCATGAGCACGATGGCGCCGGCACCGAGGAAGCTGCCGAGTTTATTCATATTCATTGTGGTGCGGCGCGCCATGGCGGACATGGTGAAGAAGACACCAGCGGTCATGGCGGCGGCCGTACCGACGATTTGCGCGCCGTTGTTAATCGCCAGGGCGTATTGCAACATAGGGCTGATGGCAAGGCCCATGCCGAAAGTGAAGATCATCAACAGGGCTACGCCGACGTTGCTGTAACGGTTTTTCTCGATCAGGAAGGTCATGCCGTAGAAGAAGCCGAAGAAGGCAGCTAGGGCAATCCAAGATGAACCGAACATGGAGAAAATGTTAAAGCCTGTTTTGGCGGAAAAGAATGCGCCGGCAACGGCAGGAATGAAAGACAGGCCGAGCAGGCGGTAGGTTTTTTGTAGGACGGTATTTTTGGCAACCGAGCCTTGCGAGGTATAGTCGTAAACGTCGTTTTGCATGGCGTTTGCTCCAATATAGATTGAGAATGAATGAAATTTGGATTCTAACAGAGAATCATGGGTTTGTATGATTTATCTGTTCTATTTGCCTAATATGCGGGGCAATCGGGAATTTTAAAGGCCGTCTGAAAATCGGGTTTCAGACGGCCTTGGCTTTTCAATGCTTATTTAGGCTCTTGCGGAACATAGCCTTGTACGGCATCTGCTCCGTCGCCGAAGAAGTATTGTTCCATCTGCTGGGCGAGGTATTCGCGTGCGCGCGGATCGGCAAGGCTTAGGCGGTTTTCGTTAATGAGCATGGTTTGGTGACGGGTCCAAGCCATCCATGCTTCTTGGGAAACGTTTTCAAAAATGCGTTTGCCCAATTCGTTGGGCAGCGGCGGAAATTTCATGCCTTCGGCTTCTTTGCCGAGTTTGACGCAGTGAACCATACGGGTCATGGCGGTTTCCTTATGTGGGGGTTGCAAAGGTTGGTATTTTAGCCGATTGCACGGATAGGGGAAAGCGTGGGTTTCAGACGGCCTGAAACCTTGCTATGATGGTCTTTTCTGTTTATTCAGGCAAAGATTATGAACCGCCTCGATACTGCCCGCCGTTATTCCCTTTTTCTCGCCCGTAATCTTGATTCCGGCAAACTCAAGCCCGAAATTTTCCTGCCTATGCTGGACAAGGCGTTGACCGAAGCTGATTTTCAAGCTTTTGCCGATTGGGACAAAATCCGCGCGGAAGAAAACGAGGAAGAATTAGCGCGGCAGTTGCGCGAGTTGCGCCGTTATGTCGTGTCGCAGATTATCGTGCGCGATATCAACCGCATCAGCGATTTGAACGAAGTAACCCGTACGATTACGCTGTTTGCCGATTTTGCCGTGAATACTGCGTTAGACTTTTCTTACGCCTATTATCAGGATATGTATGGTACGCCGATCGGGCGTTATACGAAATCGCCGCAGTATTTGAGCGTGGTGGCGATGGGCAAGGCGGGCGGCTATGAGTTGAACGTGTCTTCCGACATCGACTTGATTTTCGTCTATCCCGAATCGGGCGACACCGACGGCAGGCGCGAACGGGGCAATCAGGAGTTTTTCACCAAAGTCGGGCAGAAATTGATTGCGCTGCTGAATGACATCACCGCCGACGGGCAGGTGTTCCGCGTCGATATGCGGCTGCGGCCGGACGGCGATTCGGGCGCGCTGGTGTTGAGTGAAACCGCGCTGGAACAATATTTGATTACGCAAGGGCGCGAATGGGAACGCTATGCGTGGTGCAAAGGCCGCGTGGTTACGCCGTATCCGAACGACATCAAAGCGCTGGTACGCCCCTTTGTGTTCCGCAAATATCTGGATTACAGCGCGTATGAAGCGATGCGCAACTTGCACCGCCAAATCCGCAGCGAAGTTAGCAAAAAAGGCATGGCGGACAACATCAAACTCGGCGCAGGCGGCATCCGTGAAGTTGAATTTATCGCCCAGATTTTCCAGATGATACGTGGCGGCCAAATGCGCGCGCTGCAACTGAAAGGCACGCAAGAAACGCTGAAGAAACTTGCCGAGCTGGGCATCATGCCGTCTGAAAACGTCGAAACCCTGCTCGCCGCCTACCGCTTCCTGCGCGATGTCGAACACCGCCTGCAATACTGGGACGACCAGCAAACCCAAACCCTGCCGACCTCGCCCGAACAGCAACAACTGCTCGCCGAAAGCATGGGTTTCGACAGCTATGCCGCCTTTTCAGACGGCCTCAATGTTCATCGGAACAAAGTCAATCGGTTGTTCAACGAAATCTTGAGCGAACCCGAAGAGCAAACGCAAAGCAACAGCGAATGGCAGTGGGCATGGCAGGAAAAACCCGACGAAGAAGAGCGGCGAGGTCGTCTGAAAGAACACGGGTTCGATGCCGGAACCATCGCCGCAAGGCTCGACCAAATCCGGTACGGCCATAAATACCGCCACCTTTCCGCACACGCCCAGCCGCGTTTCGACGCGATTGTGCCGTTATTGGTACAGGCGGCGGCCGAGCAACCCAATCCGACCGATACATTAATGCGGCTGTTTGACTTCCTCGAAAACATCAGCCGCCGCTCGGCCTATCTCGCCTTCCTCAACGAACATCCGCAAACCTTGGCGCATCTGGCACAAATCATGAGCCAAAGCTCATGGGTGGCGGCGTATCTGAGCAAATACCCGATTCTGCTGGACGAACTCATCAGCGCCCAGCTTTTGGATACCACGTTTGACTGGCCGGCCCTTGCCGCCGCACTTTCAAACGACCTCAAAGCCTGCGGCGGCGATACTGAAGCGCAAATGGACACATTGCGCCATTTCCAACACGCCCAAGTCTTCCGCCTCGCCGTTCAAGACCTTGCCGAATTGTGGACGGTAGAATCACTTTCCGATCAACTCTCCGCACTTGCCGACACCATCCTCGCCGCCGCTGTGCCATGCGCGTGGGCGGATATGCCCAAAAAACACCGCGACACGCCGCAATTTGCCATCATCGGCTACGGCAAACTGGGCGGTAAAGAGCTCAGCTATTCCTCCGACCTCGACTTGGTCTATCTTTACGACGACCCGCATTCCGATGCAGGCGACGTTTACAGCCGCCTTGCCCGCCGCCTGACCAACTGGCTTTCCGCCGCCACCGGAGCAGGCAGCCTCTACGAAACCGACCTGCGCCTGCGCCCCAACGGCGACGCCGGCTTCCTCGCCCACAGCATCGCCGCCTTCGAAAAATACCAGCGCGAAAACGCCTGGACGTGGGAACACCAGTCCCTCACCCGCGCCCGCTTCATCTGTGGCACACCCGAAATTCAGACAGCCTTCGACCGCATCCGCACCGAAATCCTCACCGCCGAACGCGACCAAACCGCCTTGTCAGGCGAAATCATCGAAATGCGTGAAAAAATGTTCCCTACCCATCCGCCGGTTGACAGCAACGTCAAATACGCGCGCGGCGGCGTGGTCGACGTCGAATTTATCGTCCAATATCTGATACTTGCCCATGCCCGCCAGTATCCGCAACTCCTCGATAATTACGGCAACATTGCCTTGTTGAACATCGCTGCCGACTGCGGCCTCATCGACAAAACTCTCGCCGAACAAAGCCGCACCGCCTACCGCTTCTACCGCCAGCAGCAACACAACACCAAACTGCGAGATGCCAAAAAAACCGAAGTAACGGACGAATTGCTGACCCACTACGACAACGTGCGAAAACTATGGCGGGAAGTATTCGGGGTAGAAGTGAAATTCGGATAAGCAGGCGGGCGTATTCAGCGTCAAAGCCTGCACGGCAACATAATTTACCGCTACAACAAACTCACTCTAAACATATAAGGAAAACCAACCATGAAGAAAATAGCACTGTTTTTAACGGTTTTACTGTCGTCGGCCGCAGCCCAAGCCGCTGATTACTTTTTGCCTTATACCGAATGCGATGGCTCTGCAAACGTTCGTGCCGCTCCTGATACACGCAGCAAAATCATGACCGTACTGGATTATGAAAGCAAAAAACATAAAATACTCAGTAAACAGGGTAAATGGTTTCATATTCAATTAGACGGACACCGTACAGGCTACGTCCATCAGAGCCAAGGCTTTATCGTGCACAATTATGTTGTCGCCAGCCCTGACGAATCGGCAAACGTCCGTAACAACAGCTACCCCGAAGAACCGATCAGGCAAGGCGAAATCATCAAAACACTCCCAAACGGAACACGTGTACAGATCGCCCCAGCCTTCAGAAAAGGCGACTGGTTGTGGTACAGCAATCAGGGAGCTCACACAGAAAAAGACGAGTATGGTCATCATATTTCGATTCAGGGTTATATCCATAAAAGTCAACTTCGACGCGTGGAGTAATAAACAAGCAATTTATCCGATAAAGCATACTTTCGGACATAAAGTAGATACTGTTTTGCCGAAGATATAAAAAAGGCCGTCTGAACTTTTCAGACGGCCTTTTATGGTATTTATTCTTCTTCCTGTTCTGCTTCTACCTCTGCAGGTTTTTCAAGGAAATTGCCTGCCAACCACAGTAAAGCGCCACTACCTGTAATGCCTGCTTTAATCCATAGGGCGGTATCTTCGCCCCATTCGTAAATCCAGGCCAAGACTTTGGGGACGGCGTTCATATAATTCAAACCGAATGCCAATACGCCGAGGATAAATAAAGTACTGCCCAAGCTTTTCATCATTATTCCTTATAAAATCAAATGGGTGCATCAAAGCCAATCAGCAGGTGCAATGATGTTGAGTGAATGTAAATATGTCAAAAGATGGCATTATAGTAGGTTTTATGTAAGGAAGATATTTTTATAAAAGCTGATTGGCAGTCTGAGGCGATGGGTAACTGCTTGCAGAGGGAGGGATTCCGTCTGTTTGTTTATAAGTTATCGGCTTGATCTGGGCAATCATGATATGCAAAAACTTTTCTCATTTTCTGTCGATATTGTGATACAGCAAAACAAGTTCTAAAATATGCTGCTTATTTATATATTAAAAACAAGGAGAAACTGATGTCTAAGGTTGCGGTACTCGGTGGCGGTCTGTCGGGCCGTCTGATGGCGTTCCAGCTGGCAGAGCAGGGCATTTCGGTCGAGTTGTTTGAGAAAGGCGAACGCAAAGGCGCGCAAGCCGCCGCTTATGTTGCCGCGGCCATGTTGGCGCCGTCTGCCGAAGCGGTGGAGGCAACGCCCGAAGTCATCCGTTTGGGCAGGCAGAGTTTCGCGCTGTGGCGCGGTATTTTAGGCCGTCTGAACACGCCGGTGATGATGCAGGAAAAAGGCAGCCTGATTGTTTGGCATACGCAGGACAAGCCGCTTTCTGCCGAGTTTGCCCGTCATTTGAAGCGCGGCGGCGTGGCGGAACATGAAACCATACGTTGGAACGCAGATGAAATCGCGGCAAACGAGCCGCAACTGGCAGGGCGGTTTTCAGACGGCCTGTATCTGCCGGTGGAAGGACAGTTGGACGGACGGCAGGTATTGAATGCGCTTGCCGATGCTTTGGAATCAATGAATGTGCCTTGCCATTGGTTGTGCGAACGCGAAGTCGAAGATTTGGCGGCGCAATACGATTGGGTCATCGACTGCCGCGGTTATGGTGCAAAAGCAGCGTGGAACAGGCCGTCTGAAAGCCAATTGCGCGGCATACGCGGCGAAGTGGCGCGCGTTTACGCGCCAGAAGTCGAGCTGTCCCGCCCCGTGCGCCTGCTGCATCCGCGCTATCCTTTGTATATCGCGCCGAAGGAAAACCATATTTTTGTGATTGGTGCGACCCAAATCGAAAGCGAAAGCCAAGCGCCGGCCAGCGTGCGTTCCGGTTTGGAACTTTTGTCCGCGCTGTATGCCGTGCATCCGGCCTTTGGCGAGGCAAACCTTTTGGAACTGGCCACCGGCCTGCGCCCGACGTTAAACCACCACAATCCTGAAATCCGCTTCAACCGCGAACGCCGCCTGATTGAAGTCAACGGCCTGTTCCGCCACGGCTTTATGATTTCCCCGGCCGTGACCGGCACAGCCGTGCGTTTGGCCGGTGCGCTGTTTGCCGGAAGCGACATTCCCGAAAGCGACGAAACCAGCGGTTTGCCGTATATCCGCGCTGCGAATTGAAGCCGTTGCGGACGAAGTTGCTTGAAAATCGGGCAAATTGTTTGTGAAAGACAGCCACAGGCCGTCTGAAAATGATAAAATCGCCGTCAATTCAATCAACCTTGCGTCTGAAAACCGCATGATGCCGTTTTCAGATGCCAAACCAATTTCCTATTTAACGATAAGCACATGACAACCCAAACCCTCTTAATCGAACTTCTCACTGAAGAACTCCCGCCAAAGGCCCTCAATAATCTGGGCAACCATTTTGCCGCTTCCGTTGCCGAAGGCTTGGAAAAAGCGCAACTAATTGACGGCGAGGCCGAATACACTGCCTACGCTTCTCCGCGCCGTTTGGCCGTTCAAGTCAAAAACGTGAAGGCCGTTCAAGCCGACCAAAAAATCGTGAAAAAAGGCCCGGCCGTGGCCAATGCCATGAAGGACGGTGCGCCGACTAAGGCTTTGGAAGGTTTTGCGCGCGGTGCGGGTGCGAAAATCGAAGACCTAACCATCATCAACGACGGCAAGCAAGACGTGTACGCCTACGAGTACGTCCAAACCGGCAAACCATTGGGCGAACTCTTGGAAGACATCATCAATGCCGCAGTGAAAAAATTGCCGATTCCGAAAGTCATGCGTTGGGGCAGCAGCACATTCACCTTCGTGCGCCCTGTCCACGGGCTGATTGTGCTGCACGGCGGCGAGATCGTGAACGTCAGCGTTTTGGGCCTGCAAAGCGGCAATCAAACCTTGGGACACCGCTTCCTGTCCAACGGCGAAATCACCATTGAAAACGCCGACAGCTACGCCGCACAAATGCGCGAGCAAGGCAAAGTCGTAGCTTCGTTTGCCGAGCGCAAAGCTGCGATTCAGACAGCCTTGAACGAACAGGCAGGTCGTCTGAAAGCGACCGTTGCCGCCGATGAAGCCTTGTTGGACGAAGTGACTGCATTGGTCGAATGGCCTGTGGTATTGGAAGCCGGTTTTGAAGAACATTTCCTCGCCGTGCCGCAGGAATGCCTGATTCTGACCATGCAGCAAAACCAAAAATACTTCCCGCTGCTCGACCAAAACGGCAAGCTGATGAACCGCTTCCTGCTGGTCTCCAACCTGCAAACCGAAGACCCGTCGCACATCATCCAAGGCAACGAACGCGTTTTGCGTGCGCGCCTGTCTGATGCCGAGTTCTTCTACAAGCAAGACCAGAAAGCGACTTTGGAAAGCCGCCTGCCCAAGCTGGCAAACGTGGTTTATCACAACAAAATCGGTTCGCAGGCCGAACGCATCGAACGCCTGCAAAGCATTGCCGCCCACATCGCCAAAGCACTGGGCGCAGATGCCGCCGCAGCCGAACGCGCCACGCGTCTGGCAAAAGCCGACTTGGTGACCGAAATGGTCGGCGAGTTCCCCGAACTGCAAGGTACGATGGGCAAATACTACGCCCGCTTGGACGGCGAAACCGAAGAAATCGCCGAAGCCATCGAGCAGCACTACCAACCGCGTTTTGCCGGCGACAACCTGCCGAACGGCAAAGTCGCTACTGCCGTTGCGCTGGCCGACAAACTGGAAACCTTGGTCGGCATTTGGGGCATCGGTCTGATTCCGACCGGCGACAAAGACCCCTACGCCCTGCGCCGCGCTGCCTTGGGTATTTTGCGGATGCTGATGCAGTATGGCTTGGACGTGAACGAGCTGATTCAGACGACCTTCGACAGCTTCCCCAAAGGTTTGCTCAACGAAAAAACGCCGTCTGAAACCGTCGACTTCATGCAGGCGCGCCTTGCCGTGTTGCTGCAAAACGACTATCCGCAAGACATCGTCGCCGCCGTACTCGCCAAACAGCCGCGCCGTTTGGACGATTTGACCGCCAAACTGCAAGCCGTTGCCGCGTTTAAACAACTGCCCGAAGCCGCCGCGCTCGCTGCCGCCAACAAACGCGTGCAAAACCTGCTGAAAAAAGCCGATGCCGAGTTGGGCGCGGTTAACGAAAGCCTGTTGCAACAAGACGAAGAAAAAGCCCTGTATGCCGCCGCGCAAGGTTTGCAGCCGAAAATCTCCGCCGCCGTTGCCGAAGGCAATTTCCAAACTGCTTTGTCCGAACTGGCTTCCGTCAAACCGCAAGTCGATGCCTTCTTCGACGGCGTGATGGTAATGGCCGAAGATGCCGCCGTGAAACAAAACCGTTTGAACCTGCTGAACCGTTTGGCAGAACAAATGAACGCAGTTGCCGACATTGCGCTCTTGAGCGAATAAGGCCGCGTTTCAGTTGACCCGTTTTTCAGGCTGCCCGATGATTCAGGCAGCCTGAAGTTTTTCGGGCGTATCCCTTACATGGCGTTCAAGGGTATAATTCAGCAGATTTGTCAGGCAGGCAAATCGCGCACATCAAACAATTTCCCACATTCAAGAGGCAGATTATGAATATTCCAGCCATCCGAACCGCACTCGATGCCGTGTTGATTCCCACCACAATACGCACTTTGGGCAGCGAAAAAGCCGTTTCGCTTCTGGAAGAGCGTTCAGACGGCCTGCATATCGGCCTGAAATTCGCGTTCCCGGTTGCCCATATTGCCGCAGACATTGCCAACGCCGTTCAAGAAGCCGTCATTTCGCATACCGGTGATACCCACATTCACTTGAGTATCGATACCGAAATCGGTACGCATAAAGTCCAACCCGGCGTAGCAACCATCAAAGGCGTGAAAAACATCATCGCCGTAGCATCGGGCAAAGGCGGCGTCGGCAAATCAACGACCACTGCCAACCTTGCCACCGCAATGGCCAGAATGGGCGCGCGCGTCGGCGTACTCGATGCCGACCTGTACGGCCCAAGTCAGCCCACCATGCTCGGCGTACAAGACCGTAAACCCGACCAACAAAACAAAAAACTCATTCCCGTTGAAGCCGAAAGCGGCATTCAAGTGATGTCCATCGGTTTTCTGGTCGATACCGACCAAGCCGTCGTTTGGCGCGGCCCGATGGTCAGCCAAGCCTTGCAACAACTTATGTTCCAAAGCGAATGGGACAATGTCGATTATCTCTTCATCGACCTGCCACCCGGTACCGGCGATATCCAATTGACCCTGTCGCAAAAAATCCCCGTAACCGGCTCCGTTGTCGTGACCACGCCGCAAGACATCGCCCTGATTGATGCACGCAAAGCCGTGGATATGTTCAACAAAGTCAATATTCCGATTTTGGGCGTTTTGGAAAACATGTCTGTCCATATTTGCACCAACTGCGGCCATGCCGAAGCAATCTTCGGCGCAGAAGGCGGCAAAAACTTGGCAGAGCGTTTGAATGTACCGTTGCTCGGCCAACTTCCATTGAGCCTGCCTGTACGCGAAGCCATGGACAGCGGCACATCTTCTGCCTTGTTTGAAAACAACCAAACCATCGCCGACATCTACACCGAAGCCGCCTTCCAAATCGCACTGGCCATTGCCGATAAAGGCAAAGACTTCAGCAGCCGCTTCCCGAAAATCGTCGTCGAATAAAAAAGTTTAAAAAAGGTGTTGACAGCTGTGTGCTCCATCTCTATAATGCACAGCTTATCGGGTCGTTAGCTCAGTCGGTAGAGCAGCGGACTTTTAATCCGTTGGTCGAGCGTTCGAATCGCTCACGACCCACCAAATATGAAAACCTGCTTTGAAAAAAGCAGGTTTTTTTACGTTTGGATTTTAGGATTTTGTTGAACATATTTTGTTATTGAAACAATTCATAGCATATCAAGCATCAGGCCGTCTGAAAGTATTTTCAGACGGCCTGGAGTTTTATAGGAATGGTTTTGAGAAATAAGTTTTCTACTTAGGGCAGACAAACGTTTAAAACCTTACCTGCGTCTGCAACTGCTTACGATAAACCAATACGGCAGCAGTCAATGTGGAAAAAGAGAACGCTGACAGTAGAAGCAGATAACGGCCGATTCCGTCCAGTCCGCTGCGGTTGAGCAGCAATTCTTGAAAAGCCTTCAAGCCCCAAGCCATCGGGGAAATCCAAGTGAGTTGCTGCATGGTTTCGGGCATGACGTGTGCAGGCACCATAATGCCGCCGATTGCCGCCATCAGGATAATGCCGCCGCCGCCGAGTACGACGGCGTGTTCGGTAGATTTGGCGCAGACGCTGATTAACAGCGCGTAGCCGAGTGCGGCGGCACTGACGGCAGCGGACAGCAACGCGTAGGGAACAAGGCTGCCATTGAGTATGAGGGCGGGCACGCCGATTTCAGGCAGCAGGTAGCGGCCGAGCAGCAGCATTCCGACAAACTGAAGCTGGTTAATCAGGAAATAGGGGACGAGCTTCGCCGCAATCAGGCCGAATGCGGAAGCACGGGCGAGGCGCAGGCGGGTGATGGTGTTGGTTTGGCGTTCCAGCGCCATGACGTTCGATAGCGGTATCATGATGAAAAACATACCGAAAATCAGCCATGCGGGAACGCTGTGCTGTACGGCGTTGGGTTTTTCCACCGTGCCGCTGCCTGCGCTCAGATAGTGTTCTTCCAGCATTTTTTTATCTAAAAAGCTGCGCACGGCGGCGAATTGTTCGTCGTTTTTTTCATCCACTTTTTTCTGAATGTCTTTGCGGATGGAACGAGGCAGTTTTTTATTGTCGATTTTGATGCCGTCGTTGTTGTCGAAATAAGCGTCCAGCCGCGTTTCAGTGTAGTGTTGCTGCAAAACGCCTTTGACAGCCGCCAGCCATGAAGGCTCGGTATCGGGCGGTACATAGATTTGCAGGGCTTTGTCGTCGGCGATTTTTCCGGAAGCGGAGTTCGGGTTGTGCAGCACCAGTTGGAAATGCTTGTCGTGCAGGCCGTTTTGCGCGTCGGTCAGTTTTTTAGACGGCATCAGTGTGACATGGATTTGCTCTTTTTCCAGCGCAGCGGCCAGCGCAGTATTGATACTATCGTTTGCTATGCCAACCAGCGCGATACGGCTGTCGGTGTGCGGATCTTGGTCGCGGCTCAGCGCCAACGACATAATCAGCATGAAGGCGATGGGCATCACAAACAACACTGCCAAACCGTGCAGGTCGCGGCAGAGCAGCTTGAGTTCTTTGAGGAGGGAGGAAATTGTCATTGTGGATTTTGCTTATCTGTTGCTGGCTCGTCTTTGCGCAGGAAATCAAGGTAAAACGTTTCCAGCGAACCGTGTCCCTGCTGGAAGTAGCGGATTTGCGCGCCGCTTTGTTGCAGGGCGGTGTAAACGGCGGCGGCATCGTGCGCTGTTTCCATCATGCCGCGGCTGTCCACTTGCTTTGCACCCAAAGCGGCCAGCGTTTGAGGCGGCAGCGGCGGTTCGACGGTAAAACGCACGACACCGGTTTGCGTGCTTAGAAGCTCGTCCAAACCGCCGTGGTACACAAGCTTGCCGTGTTGCAGCAGCGCGATTTTGTCGCAAAGCTGCTCGATTTCCGACAGATAGTGAGAGGTGTAAACCACCGTTACACCATGCCGTGTCAAATCTGCTACGCTGTCGAGGATAAAGCGGCGCGACTGCGGGTCGATGCCTACCGTGATTTCGTCGAGGAACACCAGTTGCGGCGTGTTAATCAGGCCGATAGCAAAATTCAGACGACGTTTAAGCCCGCCCGAAAGATGCTTCGCTGCTTTGTTTTTGTGGGCGGTCAGGTCGGTCTGTTCCAACAGTGCGTTCAGACGGCCTTTGTCGCGCACTTTGTAAAGCGAGGCGAAAAACAGCAGGTTGTCCCACACAGAAAGCTGCGGATAAAACGCAAAATCCTGCGGCACCAAACCGATTTTCTGCCGCTCGTTGCGGCTTAACAGGCGCAAAGGTTTGCCGTCAAACAAAATTTCGCCCTGCCGTACTTCCTGCAAGCCGGCCAAAAGCGACATCAGCGTCGTTTTCCCCGCACCGTTGTGGCCGAGCAGCCCCAGACATTCGCCGTCGGCAATATCGAACGACACATTGTCCAGCGCGGCAGTTTCGGCTTTGGGATAACGGTGGGAGAGGGATTGGATTTGAATCATGGTTTCAGACGACCTTTTCGAGCGATATTTATAGCGCAGCATTCCATAAATAGCGGCGCTGGAATTTGCCGTCCTTAAATATAAAGCAGACATCGAAACTACCGGCGCCCGAACCTTGTCTGCTGAACAGATAAAGCGTCTTGTCGCTGCGGCGGTAATAGGCTTCCCAGCGGTCGTACACCTGGCTATCGCGTGCGGTGGCGGCAAAATCGGGCGAGAACAGTCCTTGCAGTTCGGCAGCGGGAACCGTTTGACCGTTTAGCGTGATACGTTCAAGCGCGAACACGCTTTTGTCAATGGTGTTGTCTGTGCCATAGAACGGTTTGCCTTGATAGAGACGCGCCGTGAAGTTGTCTTTGCTGATGCCCGAGAAGTCGCTGAGTTTTGGGTGGATGCGGCGGGCAACGATGTGTACCTTTTGTCCGCTACCGGACAAAGTCAGCGTATCGTCGCGACCGGATTGTTCGCGCAGTCGGACGAAGCTTTTATCGGAGGCGGGAAATATCAGACGGCTGTAATGGATGAAACCGTAGTCTTCTGCGGCAGGTTGTTGCAGCTGGGCAGTACAGAAACTCAGGCTGCCTTCGCCGCCATCACCCAAACATTTCAACGGTGTGCCGTTGGGAATTTTTGCCAAGATTTTGGCATTCAAATCGGGGCTTTCGCGTAAGTTGGTGTGTCCATCGGCATCATGAACCAAGGCAAAGCCGTCCGGCGGCGCGGCATGGGTTAAGGCGGAACACAATAATAAGAGTGTGGCTAAGTAACGCATTTTTATCTTTTCTTTTAGTTTTCAGACGGCCTGAGTGTCAAAATAATCCACGGTAGATTAATCGGGATCGAATAAATCCTGATTATTTCAATAATCCGCGCCACAATGCTTCTTCATTATCCGCAATTTTGCGCAGAAATTCGGCGATGTTGCGGCAGCCGTTTTCAGACGGCTTTTTGCACTGCTTCACGCACATTGCTGCGAATTGACGCCATTGGTCGCCGATGGCGGTCATTTGTTCTGAGGCCGTCTGAAATGCAGGTTCGTTGCAGATATGGGCGGCCTGTTCGAGGAAGTAGGCGTAGATGTAGCGGAAACCTGCGCCGCCGGTGCCGATTTCTTCCTGCATCCGTACCAAATGGCCGAGAAACAGTTTTTGGTATTTGTCGTTTTGTTTGGCAGGCAGGGATTCGATTTTTTTGGCCAGCGTGCGGATGCCTTTGACGCCGATGAAAAAGACTGGCGCGAGCATATGTTTGGCGTTTTTGCGTATGGCCTTGCGGATAATGGCGGGTAAGTCTGCCATGATTTTCTCAGACGGCCTGTTGTCTTCCAAGGTGTACATCATGCCTTTTGCCGCCAATACGCCTTTGGCAAAGCGCGCCCGTTGCAAATCTTCGGCGGCGCAGCGTTGTACGGTTTCAAATACGGGGTCGCTGATCAGGTAGTCGTTTCCGTCTTTGCCGTACACCAAGAGATTGTGTGCGTTGAAATGGAAACGCATTTGTGGCGGGAAGTAGGGCAGCCAAAAGACGGAGGTTTGCAAACCGGCCAATTTGCCTGAGGATAGCGCGGCATCCAACGCGGCTTGTCCGCTTTGTGCGTCGGAAAATTTGCGCACGGATAATTTCAGCCCCAATGCTTTGCAGGTATTTTTGATAATGCTGCGCGGCGCGGTACGGTAGGAAACCAGCGGCATGCCGTTTAATTTGATCAGCGGCATCCAGACAAATGTCAGCGCGTGGGAAATGCCGAAAATCATGGCTTCGTCTAAATTGTGGCCATGGTATTTGAGCAGGGTGGACATCACACCGCTTTCGCAATGGGCGGTATGCTGGTGTGGAAATTCTTGTATGGTCATAAAGTTATTGGTTTTCGTGCAATGTTTTCAGACGGCCTGAAGTTTTATAGGAATGGGTTTGTTGTTTTGGAAATCAGCGCGCTTCTTTGACCGCTTCCTGCGCGGCTTTGTAGCGGCGCAGAAATTCGATGGCGGCGGCTTTTTCGGCTTCGTTGCCGTATTTGGCATCACGTTGGGCGCGGCGCAGTTCGGCGCGTTCTTTGGCTTCTTCGATTTGGCGCGCTTTGAAGTCTTCGCGGTTGTCGGAGGAGACGAGTTTGTCCTGTTGTGATTGCGCTTTGGCCATGGCTTTGGCAATCAAATCCATGGGGTTGAATGCGGCGCTTGTTGCGGCTATTTGGGCTTGTGCCTGTGCGGCCTGTTTGGCTTTGACGGCGGCTTCACGTTGCGCCAGTAGGGCTTTGCGTTCGGCATCATCGCGCTGTTTGCGCGCGGTATGGCGTTCAAAACGGCTTTGCGCGTGTTCGGCGGCGGCGAAGCGCGGTTCGGCAGAGGTGCTGAAACGGCGTGCGGACGGCAGGAAGGGCTGCGATACGGGAACCATGTCGATGCAGTCGACGGGGCAGGGGGCAACGCACAAGCCGCAGCCGGTGCATTCGTCGCTGATGACGGTGTGCATTAGTTTGGACGCGCCCATAATGGCATCGACGGGACAGGCGCGGATGCAGGCGGTACAGCCGATGCAGACGGCCTCGTCAATCAGGGCTACGGCTTTGATTTGTGTTTTTGCCGGGGCGAGGTAGGGCTTGCCCAATAGGTCGGCAATGTCTTTCATGACGGTTTCCCCACCCGGCGCGCACAGGTTTACCGGCGCTTCTCCTGCCGACAGGGCGCGCGCATAGGGTAGGCAGCCTTCATAGCCGCACTCACGGCATTGGGTTTGCGGCAACAGGCGGCTGATGCTTTGGATGGGAATGGTCATCATGGATAGTCAAAATCGAAAAGGCGCATTATATCAGATTGTTGCGTTTGTTTTGGCGAAACCCGCTTTGCTTATTTTAGTGAAACTCTCTACACTCGTTTTAGCGAAACGCGCTACGCTCGTTTTCAGACGGCCTGAGTCGGGTTTGCGTTATAATTTTGAAATGGATTTATTCGGGTAATTAGGAATGACGGCTACACTTTGCCCCTGTCAGTCGGGGCGTGTTTATACGGAATGTTGCGCACCGTTTCATGCGCGTGAGGCGGCGGCCTCGACGGCGGAAGAGTTGATGCGTTCGCGTTACAGCGCGTATGTTTTGCAGGAAATCGACTATATCGTGGACACGACTGTCCCTGCGCAGCAGAATTTGTTGGACAAGCAGGATTTGGCGGCATGGAGTAGGCAGATGCAGTGGTCGGGATTGAAGGTTATCCGTCATGTGCCGTTTGGCAAGCTGCATGCTTTGGTCGAGTTTGAGGCGTATTTTGAAGAGAACGGGCAAACTGAGTGCCATCATGAATTGTCGGCATTTGTGAAAATAGACGGGCGTTGGTACTTTATTGAGCCGACCGTTGCGTTACCGACGATGAAACAGCCTTGTTTGTGCGGTTCGGGCAAAAAGTTTAAGGCGTGTTGCGGACAGTTTTTCAAATAGTAGTGTAAACAGGCCGTCTGAACGTTCAGACGGCCTAAGCTGTTTTTGCAGATAAAAAAAACCATTCATACTAAGGGAGAAGTATGAATGGCCAATACATTGCGGGAAAACGTCTTACTTGCTGCACCGCCCAAAAGGGATGAAAGAGCGGTGTTGTGTCAGCGATTGATATTCTACCGTTTTTAGTATTAAATGCTGTTAAGAAGTGAAATAATTTCAATAAGTTGCAAGATAATCGTGATATTTTGAAGATAAACGGTATTTTTACTGATTTTCTCGAATCCATTTCACCCATTGCTGAAACAGCTCGGGTTGCAATGCGGCGATGACGGAACGCTTAAATACATGTTCGCCGCTCCAAAAATCGTCGCCTTCCAAAGTGGTCAGGCAGCCGCCGGCTTCTTCAAAAATTAATGCACCGGCAGCGTAGTCCCACAGCTTTTGTCCGCCGTGGATGTAAATATCGTAGCGGCCGCTGGCAAGGTAGCACCAATCGAGCGTGCTGCTGCCCATACTGCGGATTGTGCCGAATGGGGCAAGGGTATTCATGCGGCTGGCGAGTTTGCCCGAACGCAGGTATTTGATTTCTACGCCGGCAATGGATTCGTTGAGTTTTTTGTTTTCCGAACGCAGCGGCAGCGGCGTGCCGTTGAGAAATGCGCCTTTGCCGCGTTCGGCATAGAAACATTCGCCGCTGACCGGATTGTAAATCACGCCCAATTCGGCATGGCCGTTTTTAACCAGCGCGACGGATACGGCAAAATGCGGCAAACCGTTGACGAAGTTGTTTGTGCCGTCGATAGGGTCGACAATCCATAGGCCGTCTGAATGTTCGTTCCACAAACGGGTTTGTTCCTGAAAGCTCATTTCCTCGCCCAACATCGGACAATCCTCCAATAAGGGAAGGGCGGCGGCAAAAGCGGTTTGTGCGGCCAAATCTGCTTCACTCAAAACCGATCCGTCTTCCTTGCGTCGTGACGGCGTGTTCAGAAAACGCGGCATGACTTCGGTTTGGGCGATGTGGCGGACGACTTTCTGTAAACGGTATAGCACGGCGTATCCTTGTTTTTTGCAGTTTTGCGCGACAGTGGATTAAAATTCGGGAAGTTTTCAAATTATAGTGGATGAAATCGAAAGCAGGCAGGAGTATGTCGCCGTGTTTCAACTTCATTCACGAAATTTTAAATTTAAATTATATACATTAAATTATATACATGAATAAAGCAGGAAACCATGCCCCGATTTTATGTTGATTTTGCCTTAAGCCCCGACAGCGTGGTCGAATTGCCCGATAATGTGGTGCGCCATCTGAATGTATTGCGCGTGAAAAACACGGAAGAAATCGTGTTGTTCAACGGCAATGGCAAGGCATATCCGGCTTTGCCAGAAGTTTTGGAAAAACGCCGAGCCAGCGTGCGGATTTTGCGTGAAGAGGCAACGGACAACGAATCGCCGCTGAACATTACATTGGTACAGGCGGTATCCGCCGCCGAGCGCATGGATTTCACTTTGCAGAAAAGCGTGGAATTGGGCGTGGCAGAAATTCGCCCGGTCATCAGCGAACGCTGTGTCGTCCGCTTGAGCGGCGAACGTGCTGAAAAGCGGGTAGCGCGTTGGCAGGAAATTGTTGTTTCGGCGTGTGAACAAAGCGGCCGCAATATTGTGCCGAAGGTTTTGCCGCTGACGACTTATGCACAGGCTCTGCAACAGTTGCCGCAGGAAACGACCAAACTGTTAATGAGTTTGAACCGCGCACAAAAACTGAGCGATGTTCAGCCGCAATCCGGCAAAGTCGTGTTTATGGTCGGCCCTGAAGGCGGCTGGACGGAGAAGGAAGAGCAGCAGGCATTTGATGCCGGTTTTCAATCCGTTACGCTCGGCAAACGGGTGTTGCGTACCGAAACCGCCTCACTTGCGGCCATTGCCGCCATGCAGACGCTTTGGGGCGATTTTGCATAAAGTTCAGGCCGTCTGAAAACGAGCGTAGCGAGTTTCGCTAAAACGAGCTGTTGCTTCATGAGATAAAAATGGGAGTTTAAAAAATGTCTTACACCTTTACACTGGCCGAGCACGAGCTGGAAGCGGAATTGAAAAAGTTAATCGTGCAAGAGGCCGATAAGGCCGACGATGTGGATATGGATGATTTCACCGACGATGCGCTTTTGTTTGGCGATGACAGTCCGGTCGGTTTGGATTCGCTTGATGCGCTGCAAATCAGCGTTGCTTTGCAACAGTATTTCCAAGTGCGCCTGCAGGGCGACCGTATGGTGCGCAAACATATGATGTGCGTACGCGATTTGGCGGCGTTTATCCGTGCGGAGCATGGTGCGTGAGTTGGGTTTTCGGTACGGCGGCCACTTCTGCCTTGAATCCGCAAACGGACTTCAGACGGCCTGATGCGGTGTCTTATACGTTTTTAAACCAGCCGCAGCAGGCTGCTTATTTTCGTGCATTTGCTAGCGACAGTTTGGGGCGGAAGGAATTGGCGGATATCGCCGAACAACATTTGCGCCTAGCTGCCGAAAATGCAGGCTGGCCATCTGAAAGTTGGCATGATGCGCCGGTGTTTATCGGGTCTAGTTCCTATTCCATCTCCGAATATGAAAACCGCCATTTTGTGGGCAATAGGGCGGAAGAAGAACACAATCTGCTTTATCTCGCCGAAGATTTGCGCCGGCGCAGCGGCAATCGGCAGATTTTCAGTTTCGCTACTGCCTGCACTTCATCCGCCCATGCGCTCATTCAGGCGGATAACTGCTTGCGCGGCGAGGCGGAGCGTGCCTTTGTGCTTGGGATTGAAAACCTCAACCGACTGACTTTGCTGCATTTTCACAGCTTGGGTTTGCTGACCGAACAGTATCAGCCTTTTGGCGGAAACGGTTTGATTTTAGGCGAAGGTGTTGCCGCGCTTGCCTTATCTTCCGCTGCTCCTGAATCTTCAGGCCGTCTGAAACTTATAGGACACGCTGCCAATACAGGCAATGACCTGATTCAAAGCGATGGCCAAGCGCAAGAGCAAGTGATGCGACGTGCGTTAGATATTGCAGGCATCGTTCCTGAAAGCATTGCGGCCGTTAAAACACACGGCATCGGCACGGCTGACAGCGATGCCGCCGAATTGGCCGCACTGGAAAATATATTCGGTACACTGCCGCCCTTGATGGCGTTCAAACCGCAAATCGGACACACGCTTGGCGCAACGGCAGCCCTTGAAACAGCCTTGCTTTTATCCGCTCTAAAACAAGGCGGAAGCAACGATTATCAGGGGTGGAAAATTCGTTTTTCCGAGTGCGCGGCTTCACAAAAAGGCGGCTTTTTCTGTTTGGCCAATCAGTTTGGTTTTGGCGGCAGCAACACATCTTTGGTATGGCAATGGCAACCGTAAATCCTAATATCCGTATTACCGCCGCCGTGCGTTTTGATACTGACGCCGGCACCGGCGGTAAAATCCTCAAACAAATCTTAAAGCAGCAAAGCGGTATAGATACTCGCCGCCTCAGCCGCTTGAGTTTGATTGCCGCGCTTGGTGCAGGGCAGCTAAAGGAACAAAGCGAAATCCGCCCTGATTGCGCCGTTTTTCTTGGTACGCCGTTTTCTTCGCCATCCGTGTTTGAAAAAATGGCAGACAATGTGCTGAACCATCACGCCGCGATGCCGTTTGACTTTATTGCCAACCTGCACAACTCCCCAGTCTTTCATGCCGCGCAAGCGTTAGGCACGCATGGTGCAACTTTGGTCGTTACTGCCGACAACAATGTAGATACCTGCTTTCATCCATTATCTCTGGCGATGCAGTCTTTGCAAAATGGCGGACAAGCTGCGGTTGGCTGGGCATATGAACATCAAGTAGCCCGAGCCGATACCCATGAAGGCAGTATTTGGATTGTGCTTGAAGCCGGTGCAGAGCAGGGTGTTCCCGTTGTGTTGAATGATGAAGTGATGCAGACTGATAGGTCGTCTGAAAAGCCGCAATATTATTGGCAAAATATCGCCGATTGGATAGAAGCAGTAATGGCGCACGAGGGTAGGGATGTGAAGAAATGTACTTTGGCGTGATCAGCAAATGATTTTAGAGAAAGTATTTGTCTGTTGAATAAATAAGGTCTGTACCATTAAAAAGGCCGTCTGAAAATGTTTTCAGACGGCCTTTTTGTATAAAAAACCAATCAACGAGACATCTCGCCTTGAATAGCGCGGATATTCGCTTTACGGGCGTTTATGGTACGGGTCAGTTGTTGGATTTTAATCTGATCGCCTTTTTGTTTGGCCGCGTTCAACTGGGTTTGAAGGCGGGTAATAGCAGCCTGTTCGTTGCGTACTTCGGTCTGCAATATCTGTTTGCGGGTTTCTTTAGGGCTTGGCTTAGGAGCCGGCGTAACCACAGGTGCAGTACGGATAACAGGGGCTTTGTATTTGCTGTATGAAGAACTGCGTGATTTGTTCTGACGGTTGCGCAGGGTAATATTGATGCGCGGATTGGCAGCTTCGGCTGTGTTGGTCACGCTGGTAATCGGTACATTCGGCAGGATTTTGATATCGCTGTCGCTATTTCCTTTATCCAGCAAAATATCGGCTGCCGGTTTGTATGCTTGTGGGAAAGGTGTTGGGACAGTGGTTTTGCCATGCTCTACCGGAGTGGCAGTTGCCGGCGTGCTTGGTTCGGTTGAAGCGGTGGCAATAGGTTTGGCTGCTTGTTCCTCAGATGCGCGGACAACGGCTGTTTTATCGGCTTTAGTACGGTTAACCTTGGCTTTGCGTCGAGAGGAGGTTTTGGCATAAGTTTTGCCTTTATGCTTAGTCTCGACTTTGGTAGGTGTTTTATCGAGCACTTCATCCTGAGCTGTTACCGCTTGGTTATTTTGGGTAGTTGAAGTTTGCGGCTGAACTGCCGAGTTCTGAATAATCTCTTGTGGAGTTTGGATTGCAGGTACAACAGGTTGAACAGCTGGTGTTTCATTAATAATAGCAAGGCCGTCTGAAACTGTTTTCTCGGTAGAAGCAGTAGGTTGGGCTTGTGCGGCAAGCATTACAGGAACAACACTGTTTTCTGTTTGGGTTGCACTAGACTGAGTTTGTACGACAGGAGTTGTATTGCGGACAGTAGTGTCGGCAACATAGTCTTCAGCTTTTATTGTGGGCGGCGCTTCCAGAGTAGGCGTATTGTTGGGAACGATTACGCTGTCTGCAATGGCTTTGTCGGCTGTAACGGTATGGGTTTGCGCGATGAGTACAGGAGGAACAATAGTGTTGTCCTCTTGAACGGCAGTCGTCTGAGTTTGTACGACAGGAGTTGTGTTGTGGACAGCAGCATCGACAACATAGTTTTCAGGTTTTGCAACGGCTGATGTTTCCAAAGCAGGCGTATTGTTGGAAACGATTGCGCTGTCTGCAATGGTTTTATTCGCTAGCATAGCTTGTCGAGTTTGTGCCATCGGAATGGAAATAGGTGCCGGAATACCGTATTCATTTCGAGCAACAACGACTGGGGTTTGTACCGCGGGCGTTGCTTGAGAAGCATTAATGTAGTCTGCGGCAGATGCTTTAAATTCTGTTGTTTGTACCGTTTTTAAAACCGGAGTGTCGCCCGGAATCGCAACGACGCTGTTTTCTGTTACATTGTTTGTTTCAACTATGCGACAGGCGTCATTGATCTGGTATGAAGCATAAACGGTGATGCCTTCAACATTGCAGACATACTCGGCAGCGTTGGCGGCGGCGGGGAGGGTCAGGCTGAGGGCAATGGCGGTTTTGCAGAAAAACGGTTTCATAAAGGCAATAGAATCAGGTTGTTTGTTCAAAGTGTAATTATACTATGTACACTGTCAGCATCCGCCAACTTATTTTTAGGCGGTGTAAAACTGTGGCTGAAAGGTTGAAAATTGGAATAAAAGGTCTTAGGCCGTCTGAAACTTGTCATATAAAGTTTCAGACGGCCTTTGCTGTCATGGCGGATTAAGCGTTCAACAGGCTTTCGTCCAATGTCAGCTCTTCGTTTTTATTGACGGCGACTTTGCGTGCCAAAACGTTTTGGGCGATTTCGTGTGCTTCGGCAAGCGAGTGCATCAGGTAAGTACCGCATTGGTATTCGTTCAGCTCGGGGATTTTGCTTTGGTCTTGAACGGTCAAAACATCCTGCATTGAAGCGAGCCATGCGTCGGCTACTTTTTGCTCGTCGGGCGTACCGATGAGGCTCATGTAGAAACCGGTACGGCAGCCCATCGGGGAAATGTCGATGATTTCGACGCCGTTGCCGTTTAAGTGGTCGCGCATAAAGCCTGCGAACAGGTGCTCCAGCGTGTGAATGCCTTTTTCAGGCAGGATTTCTTTGTTGGGAATGCAGAAACGCAGGTCAAACACGGTAATAGTGTCGCCTTTGGGCGTGGTCATGGTTTTTGCCACGCGTACGGCAGGGGCGTGCATACGGGTGTGGTCGACTTTGAAACTATCTAGTAGGGGCATTTGGGTATCCTTTGAGGTAAATAGATTTTTAGTTAGGGATATTTGAAGACTGAATCACAATTCCGCAATCTCAATTGCTTCGCCCGAAGCCGCGCTCAGGGCTTCGTTTAAAACGTCGTAGAAATCCCGTCCGTCACGCGTTGCCAGCCATTTGCCGTTTTGCTCGGCGAAATGGTAGCCGCCGCTTTTGGCGGCAATCCACAATTCTTGGTTGGGCGTGTGGCGGTTGACGATGATTTGCGTGCCGTCTTCGGCTTCGATGGTCAGTACGTTTCCGGCAAACTGGCAGTCGAAATCCCAGCCGTTTTCGTCGATTTGGTCTTCGATGTGTTCGAACAATTCTTCGCTCATGCGGATGAATTCGCTTTCGGTCATCATGGCTTTTTGTGTGGTTTTTGTTTAAGATACCGAATCTTGCCACATTCGTAATGATGAAGAAAGTTTTACTGATGAAATACGGCGTATTTTTTGCAGCGGCAACGGCTCTGCTGCTTTCTGCCTGCGGCTACAAAGGCGACCTCTACCTGCCCAAAGAAGGCGACAAGGCGCGCTTCGGCGTGATTCAGACTGGCTTGAAATTCGATACGGCCAAAGAACCGACCACTCAAACCAACGACTAAAAAAGATTCACAAACATGACCTTATTCTGCGAACAACTCCCTTATACACACCTTGCCGAAGAGTTTGGTACGCCGCTTTATGTGTACAGCAAATCTGCGCTGACCGAGGCATTTGAAAACTACCAAACCGCGTTTTCCGCTTTAAATCCGCTTGTCTGCTACGCGGTTAAAGCGAATGGCAACCTGAACATCATCAAACACTTTGCTTCTTTGGGGAGCGGTTTTGACATTGTGTCCGGCGGCGAGTTGGCGCGCGTTTTGGCGGCCGGCGGCGATGCGGCGAAAACGATTTTTTCCGGTGTGGGCAAGAGTGAGGCAGAAATTGAATTTGCGCTGAATGCCGGCGTGAAATGCTTTAATATGGAGAGCATTCCCGAAATCGACCGTATTCAAAAGGTTGCCGCGCGTTTGGGGAAAGTCGCTCCGGTCTCCCTGCGCGTCAATCCTGATGTCGATGCCAAAACTCATCCTTATATCTCCACCGGTTTGAAAGCCAATAAATTTGGTATTGCCTATGCCGATGCGCTTGAGGCCTATCGTCATGTTTCCCCACAAAGCCATTTGAAAATTGTCGGTATCGACTGCCATATCGGCTCGCAACTGACCGACCTCAGCCCGCTCATCGAAGCCTGCGAACGTATTTTGGCCTTGGTCGACC
Source organism: Neisseria sp. HMSC068C12 (assembly GCF_001814095.1). Lineage (NCBI taxonomy): Bacteria > Pseudomonadati > Pseudomonadota > Betaproteobacteria > Neisseriales > Neisseriaceae > Neisseria > Neisseria sp. HMSC068C12. Next base: position 302,640 of record NZ_KV814801.1, read on the forward strand.
AACTGGCAGACGAAGGCATTGTGTTGGAACACTTGGACTTGGGCGGCGGTGTCGGCATTGTTTACCAAGACGAAAATGTGCCTGATTTGGGCGCGTATGCCCAAGCCGTTCAAAAACTGATCGGCACACGCCGTCTGAAACTGGTCCTCGAGCCAGGTCGTAGTTTGGTTGGCAATGCAGGCGCGTTATTGACGCGAGTCGAATTCGTAAAACATGGCGAAGAGAAAAACTTTGTGATGGTCGATGCGGCGATGAACGATTTGATGCGTCCGGCGCTTTATGATGCCTATCATCACATCGAAGCGGTCGAAACCAAAGACATTGAGCCTTTGACGGCCAATATCGTTGGCCCGATTTGCGAAACCGGCGACTTTCTCGGCAAAGACCGCACCATCGCCTGCGAAGAAGGGGATTTGCTGCTTATCCGCAGCGCCGGTGCGTATGGCTCAAGCATGGCGAGTAACTACAACACGCGCAACCGTGCGGCGGAAGTATTGGTTGACGGCAGCGGATACAAACTTATCCGCCAACGTGAAACCGTCGAGCAGCAAATGGCCAACGAATTGGCTTGTTTGTAAGGTTTGATTGTTTAAAAGGCCGTCTGAAAGCTTGATTGACTTTCAGACGGCCTTTGCTATGAAAGAAAAGGGCATGTATCAAACATGCCCTTTTTTAGTTTATCAATAATGCGGCGGAATCTCGTCGCGCAGGCTGTACGGTTCGCGTTCGCCGTTTGCGCCTTTGTCCTGCATCCGTTGATACAGAAGCCGCAACTGACCTTGTTGCAAATCCAAAGCCTGTTGCATCTTGGCGATGGTGTCGTTCAGGCTGCCGATTAAATCTTCCTGCAAGGCCGTCTGAATTTCCAGCTCGGTGACGCGGTGTTCCAATTCCTGAATATCGCTCATATTACAGCACCATCGCGGCAATCCAGCCTGCAACCATCAGCGGGATATTGTAGTGGATAAAGGTCGGGATAACCGAATCGCGGATGTGGTCGTGCTGACCGTCGGCATTCAAACCCATGGTCGGACCGAGTGTCGAGTCGGAAGCGGGGGAACCCGCATCGCCCAGCGCGCCTGCCGTGCCGACGATGGCCACGGTAGCCATTGGGGAGAAGCCCAAGCTGATGCACAAAGGCACATAAATCGCGGTAATAATCGGCAAGGTGGAGAAAGACGAGCCGATGCCCATGGTTACCAGCAGGCCGACAAACAGCATGGTAAAGGCGGCCATGCCTTTATTGCTTCCGAACAAAGCCATGCTGTGTTCGACCAAAGGCTGAATCTCGCCGGTCGCGTTCATGACGGCGGCAAAACCTTGCGCCGCAATCATAATAAAGCCGACCATCGCCATCATTTTGATGCCTTCGCCGAACACATCGCTGGCGGCGGAGCGGTTCATCACGCCCAACATCATAAACACGGCAAAGCCCAACATCGCGCCCAATACCAGCGAACCATCGTACGAAAGCTGAATGGCAAAACACACGGTAATCGCCACGGCCGCCACCAAGCTGCGATAGGTTGAAGGCTCTTGTTGTTGCACTGCTGCGCGGTTGTCTTCCGTGTCAGTGGTATTGTTTTGATAAATGCGCGGCTTGCGGTAGTGCAAAAAGGCCAGCAGCAAGCCGGACACCATGCCCAAAGCCGGAATCGCCATTGCATGCATCACATTGATGCCGCTGGTGTCCATGCCTGCCGAGCGGATATTGCCCAACATGATGTCGTTCAAGAAGATGGCGCCAAAACCGTAAGGCAGAAACATATAAGTCGTTACCAAACCAAACGTAATCACGCAGGCCACCAAGCGGCGGTCGAGTTTCAAACGGTTGAATACCAACAGCAGCGGCGGAATAATCATCGGGATAAACGCGATATGAATCGGCACAACGTTTTGGCTCATCACGCCCATGCACAAAATAATCGCCAGCAGCAGCCATTTGACCGCGCCTTCGCCTTTCGCATTGCCTTCACCGCCGTTGAGTTTGCGGATAATCACGCCGGCGAGCTGTTGCGGCAGGCCGGAATGCGTGATGGCCATGGCAAACGCGCCGAGCATGGCATAAGACAGCGCGATTTGCGCCCCGCCTTTCAGGCCTTCGTTAAAAACAGGAATAATCCCTTGCTGCACCACATCGCCGGCCGCGTTGGTTACATTTTCCAAAGGCATACCGGCCACCAAGCCGCCGACAAACGCGCCGACAGCCAAGCTGAGCACCACATGCACGCGCGATAAAGACAGCACAAGCATGATGATGACCGCAATTACAACCGCATTCATATCGTTCTCCGTTGTTTCAGACGGCCTGTTATGTAAAAACAGGCAATCATCTGTTTACATATTACAAATAAACATCATAACCCAAGCATGAAGCCTTTGCAAAAAACGGCAGGCCGTCTGAAACCCGGAGCATCGGTTTCAGACGGCCTGCCGTTAACCCTTATTCAGAGTTTTAATAGGGCGTGCGGTTCTGGCGATAAAAATATCTAAAAAACACGCGCTTCCTATTCTTTGCATATGGTACCAATGTTAAAATCGATACAATGTCTTGGTTTTAGGTTTGTTACTGAAATTAAAGCATTTATTGATAAAACCCAATTCAATAATACGCAAACAAAGGAAAGAAACTATGGATATTCTGACACGGCTGCACAATCTGCCGCCTTCCCGATTTCATTACAAACTTCTGGTCTTGGTCGGCATAGGTTGGCTGTTTGATGCCATGGATACAGGCTTGGTGTCGTTTGTATTGCCTGCTTTGGGCAAAGATTGGGCGTTGGCTCCGGCGCAGTTAGGCTGGATTGTCAGCATTGCCTTTGTCGGCATGGCTTTGGGCGCGGTATTTAGCGGCTGGCTGGCGGACAGGTTCGGACGGAAAACCGTTTTTGCCGGCACGATGGTGGTGTACAGCATTGCCACAGGTTTGTGCGCGCTTGCGCCTGATTTGACGGTTTTGCTGGTGTGCCGCTTTTTTGTCGGCGTCGGCTTGGGAGGTCAACTGCCCGTCGCCGTGTCGCTGGTCAGCGAATATGCGCCGCCGAAAGTACGCGGCCGTTTTATTGTTTTGCTGGAAAGCTTTTGGGGCTTGGGCTGGCTCTCAGCCGCGCTGGTGTCTTATTTCTTTATTCCGCAGACCGGCTGGCACAGCGCGTTTTTATTTGGCGCCTTGCCCCTGTTTTATGTGCCGTTGGTGTTGAAATTCGTTCCCGAATCCGTGCCTTACCTGCTTTCCCGCGGCAAAACCAACGAAGCGCACCATTTAGTATCCGCGCTGGAAATTCAATCGGGCATAACGCCTCCGATAGAAGCCGTTGCCGCACCGGCCGCCCCGCGTGAACGCATCCGCTTCTTCCAACTTTGGCAACATCCGTTTGCACGGCGCACGCTGATGCTGTGGCTGGTTTGGTTCGGCATCGTGTTTTCGTATTACGGCATTTTTACTTGGTTGCCCAAACTGCTGGTCGAGCAGGGCAATACCGTGGTCAAAACCTTTGAATATGTGTTGGTGATGATTGTTGCGCAACTGCCCGGCTATATAGCTGCCGCGGCTTTGGTGGAGAGAATCGGCCGCAAAGCAACGCTGGCAGGCTTCCTGGCCGCTTGCGCCGTGTGCGCATGGTTTTTCGGGCAAAGCACCACTGCGGCCGAAGTCATGGTTTGGGGTAGCCTGATGTCCTTCTTCAACTTGGGCGCATGGGGCGTTTTGTACACCTACACCCCCGAACTCTACCCCTTGCGCTTCCGTGCCTTCGCATCCGGCTGGGCAGGCGCCATCGGCCGTATCGGCGGCATACTCGCCCCCATGGTAGTAGCGGCGATGGTAGGCAATAGCGGCGGCTTCGGCAATATCTTTATGATGTTTGCCCTGGTTATGCTGCTGATTGTGGCGGTAATCTTGGTATTGGGTGAAGAAACCAAAGGCCGTACGCTGGAAGACATCAGCCAATAAAAGGCAAAGCAAAAAAGGCCGTCTGAAAAAATATTTTCAGACGGCCTTTTTATTTGCGTCTGTAATTTTAATACATCAATTTTCTGTTTTTATCTTAATTACTGAGGAAAGCGACGAAGAATAACCGTCTTTGTTTTCGTATAGATAAAAATATTATACTTCAAAGAATTAAAATGAATAAACGATAAAATGGCCGTCTGAAAAGTTCAATCATGGTTTGTGATTTAGGTCAAAGCAAAATGTAACTAAATTACCTATAGTTATCGTAGTGAAAATTTATTGACCTTATTGCCACCTTTTATTAAGGAGATACACCATGAACGCATCAGCCGACAACGTCGTCAGCCCAGCCGTAGCCGAGGTAAACAGCCTGGTTGACAAGGGTTTACGGGCATTGGACGAGTTTCTTAAGCTAGATCAGGAGCAGATTGACTTTATTGTTGCCAAAGCCTCTATCGCCGCGCTGGACAAACATGGTGTACTCGCCATGCACGCGGTCGAAGAAACGGGACGCGGCGTGTTTGAGGATAAGGCGACGAAAAACCTGTTTGCCTGCGAAAACGTCGTGCGCCGCCTGCGCGATTTGAAAACCGTGGGCGTCATCAGCGAAAACGATGTAACCAGTATTACCGAAATCGCCGATCCGGTCGGCGTGGTTTGCGGTATTGTGCCGACGACCAATCCGACTTCCACCACCATTTTCAAATCCCTGATTGCGCTGAAAACCCGCAATCCGATTATTTTCTCGTTCCACCCGTCCGCCCAACAGTGTTCCGCCCATGCCGCGCGTATTGTGCGCGATGCGGCAATTGCGGCCGGCGCGCCGGAAAACTGTATCCAGTGGATTGAAAAACCGTCTATGGAAGGCACTTCCGCGCTGATGAAGCATCCGGGCGTGGCAACGATTTTGGCGACCGGCGGCAATGCGATGGTGGAAGCGGCGTATTCTTGCGGCAAACCTGCGCTCGGCGTCGGGGCGGGCAACGTACCTGCTTATGTTGAAAAAACGGCGGACATCAAACAGGTGGCGCACGATATTGTGATGTCGAAATCTTTCGATAACGGCATGGTGTGCGCCAGCGAGCAAGCGGTGATTGCCGATAAAGAGATTTACAAAGAGTTGGCCGAAGAGTTCAAATCCTACGGCGTGTACTTCGCCAACAAAAAAGAAAAAGCCATGCTCGAAGAGTTTATCTTCGGCGTAACGGCGAATTGCGCCAGCTGCGGCGGGGCGAAACTCAATTCTGCGGTAGTGGGCAAACCGGCGGCATGGATTGCCGAGCAGGCTGGGTTTAAGGTACCTGAAAAAACCAACATCATCATCGCCGAATGCCGCGAAGTCGGCCCGAACGAGCCGCTGACCCGCGAGAAACTTTCGCCTGTTTTGGCCATGATTAAGGCGGATTCGACCGAACAAGGTTTGAAGTTCGCCGAAGAAATGGTCGCCTTTGACGGCTTGGGACACTCCGCCGCCATCCATACCGCCGACGAAGAATTGGTCAAAACGTTCGGCTCCCGCGTCAAAGCGCTGCGCGTGATTTGGAATTCGCCTTCCACCTTCGGCGGCATCGGCGACGTGTACAATGCCTTCCTGCCTTCTCTGACCCTCGGTTGCGGCTCTTACGGTAAAAACGCCGTCGGCGGCAACGTCAGCGCAGTCAATCTGTTAAACATCAAAAAAGTAGGCCGTCGGAGAAACAACATGCAATGGTTCAAAGTGCCCGCCAAAATCTATTTTGAACGCGATTCCATCCAATATCTGCAAGACATGAAAGACTGCGAAAAAGTCATGATTGTGACCGACCGTTCGATGGTTGACCTGGGCTTTGTCGATAAAATCACCCATCAACTGCATCAACGCAAAAACAAAGTGACCATCCAGCTGTTTACTGACGTTGAAGCCGATCCGAGCGTCCAAACCGTCTATAAAGGCACGGATTTGATGCGCAGCTTCCAGCCGGACACCATTATTGCGCTGGGCGGCGGCTCGCCGATGGACGCGGCCAAAGCCATGTGGCTCTTCTACGAGCAGCCGCAAGTCGATTTTGAAGACTTGGTGCAAAAATTCATGGACATCCGCAAACGCGCATTCCGTTTCCCTGAATTGGGCCGCAAAGCCAAATTTATCGGCATTCCTACCACGTCGGGTACAGGCTCCGAAGTGACGCCGTTTACCGTCATCAGCGACGGCGACAAAAAATATCCGATTGCCGACTACTCACTGACACCGACCATTTCGATTGTCGATCCTGCTTTTACCATGACAGTTCCGGCAGGTGTAACCGCCGATACCGGTTTGGACGTACTGACCCACGCCGTAGAAGCATACGTTTCCGTACTGGCGAACGACTTTACAGACGGCCTCGCCCTGCAAGCCATTAAGCTCGTGTTCCAATATCTCGAACGCTCCTACAAACACGGTGCGGCCGATCCTGAAGCGCGCGAGCATATGCACAATGCCTCCACCATCGCAGGCATGGCGTTTGCCAATGCGTTCTTAGGCATCAACCACTCGATGGCACACAAAATCGGTGGCAAATATCATGTTCCGCACGGTCGTGCCAACGCCATCCTGCTGCCGCACGTCATCCGCTACAACGGCACGCGTCCGCAGAAAACCGCCACTTGGCCGAAGTACAACTACTACAAAGCCGACCTGAAATATCAGGAAATCGCCCGTACCTTAGGCCTGCCATGCAGCACACCGGCAGAAGGCGTAGAATCCTTCGCCCGCGCCTGCCACGAACTGGCGGTCAACGTCGGCATCAAAATGTCGTTTAAAGAGCAGGGCATCGATGAGAAAACCTTCCTCGATGGCAGAAAAGAGCTGGCCATGATGTCTTTTGAAGACCAATGCACCCCGGCCAACCCACGCCTCGCGATGGTGGCCGATATGGAAGAAATCCTGACCAAAGCCTACTACGGCGAATAAAATAGGGTAGTTAAAAAGGCCGTCTGAAACCTGAATATAGGGTTTCAGACGGCCTGAGACCTTTGCAAAATTCCCCAAAATCCCCTAAATTTCCACCAAGACATTTAGGGGATTTCTCATGAGTACTTTCTTCCAGTAAACTGCCCAAGCCATGATTGCCAAACACATCGACCGCTTCCCACTGTTGAAGGTTTCCCTCATGCCAAAATGGATACATTATTGGCAGAAAAAGGCTTGTTTGATCCCCAAGAATTTAAGTTAAGTGTGATGGCAGCATTTGGCTATCGCAAGTAAGAGCCTCACCCAAAAACGCGAAGTGGTGGAATTTATTAAATAATGTTCCACTTTAAACTATCAACGACAAGAAAGGCTGAGCATACCAACATTGGCGTTTTAAGCCCTAACAATGAATACAGGAAGCACTTTATCGATAATTTTGGCCTAATTTTTCCAAGATATACTTAGTCCTGTTAAAACAAGCACCAACTGTTTTATATTTTAATTTCACAAACACTACCATGAAAAATATTAAATTTACCTTATTTGCCTTTTTAGTCGGCATATCCGCTTTATGGCTGTTTGCCACGCCATTTCCAGACAAGTGGGGCGTATTTCCCGTACGTAACCTATTATTACAGTTCACCGGCAGCATCAGCATACTGGCCATGAGTGCTTGTATGATTCTTGCAGTACGTCCCAAAATGTTGGAAGGACTATTTGGCGGATTGGATAAAATGTACCGCCTGCATAAATGGTTGGGCATCATTGCCCTTTCAGGCAGTATCCTGCATTGGATCAGTAAGCAATTCCCCAAATGGCTGGTAAAGCTCGGTCTGTTTGACGGCAAAAAGCCACCGCGCCCACCGATGCAGGAAGTCTTGACTTTAAAAGATTGGTTAGTTACCCAGCGCCATTTTGCTGAAGAAGTGGGTGAGATTGCTTTTTACGTTGCAGTCGTCTTATTGGTTATCGCACTGATCAAACTTATTCCCTACCGTTGGTTTGCCAAACTTCACATCTTAATTGTCCCTGTCTATATTGCACTCGTATGGCACACCATCGTATTGGCAAACTTTGCTTACTGGGCTCAGCCACTTGGCTGGTTGCTGGCTACCGCCCTATTCTTCAGTAGTATTTGTTCCCTCCTCGCCCTCTTTAAACGCATTGGTAAACCGCAAACCGCAACAGTAACTGCCATGAACCAAAACGGCTCCCTGCTTTCACTTACCCTGAATGCGCCAAAATGGCAGGGACACCAAGCCGGTCAATTCCTCTTTTTACGTGCACATGGAGAAAGCCACCCATTTACCATCGCTTCAAACTGGAATCCTGAAAATCAACAAATCAATCTTATCATCAAAGACTTGGGCGACTACACCCATCGTCTGTCTCAACGTTTGAACATCGGTGATACCGTTAAAATTGATGGTGCATATGGCCGCTTCAATTTTTCAGATAAAAATGAACAAATTTGGGTGAGTAACGGTATTGGTTTTACGCCTTTCCTTGCAAGGCTCAAAGAATTAGCCAAACAACCATCCAATCAACAAATTGACTGGTTCCATGCCGATAGAAATTTATCTGCAGAAATAATCAACCAATGGAAAGATTTGGCTCAACAAGCGAATGTTACATTCCACTATATTCCTTCTGAAACCCAAAGATTATCAGCTGATCATATTGTACAAAGCGTTCAGAATAGTGAAACCCGCAGTCTATGGCTTTGTGGTAGTCGTAGCTTTACAAACAGTATTGCAGGAAAACTTAAGACACGCTCATTGCATCAAGAGCTGTTTGAATTCCGCTAAATGAACCTGATGAGACCTTTGTTTGGATTTAGGCTGTCGTGGGAAGGGCTTTTTTGCAAAGGTCTCAGCCTTTCTTTATTCGTCTAAACCTTAGTTTTTATCAAAGCTAAGGTCTTCATTTGAATACGATGGTTCAAAAAATATCTTCATAACTTTAATTTAATGGTAAACCTTACAATTCAAGGAAATAACGGTTTTAAAAATAAAAGGCCGTCTGAAAACCTGTTTCCAAGTTTCAGACGGCCTTTATCCGTGTGGCTAAACCTTAAAAGCGGTTTAGACGACAATATTCACCAAGCGTCCGGGAACGACGATGATTTTCTTCGCAGGCTTGCCTTCCATGAATTTCACTGCGCCTTCGTTAGCGAGTGCGGCGGCTTCGAGGTCGGCTTTGGAGGCGTCGGCGGCGACGGTGATTTTGCCGCGCAGTTTGCCGTTGACTTGAACCATCACTTCGATTTCGGATTTAACCAAGGCGGCTTCATCGACGGTCGGCCAGCCTGCTTCCCACAGTTTCGCGCCGTTTAATTCGCTCCACAGGGTTTCGCAGATGTGCGGCACAATCGGCCACAGCAGGCGTACGACGGCTTCCAATACTTCTTGGGCGACGGCTCGGCCTTGTTCGCTGCCGGTGTCGGTTTTGTCGTATTGGTTGAGCAGTTCCATCACGGCGGCGATGGCGGTGTTGAACTGCTGGCGGCGGCCGTAGTCATCGCTGACTTTGGCGGTGGTGGCGTGCAGTTTGTGGCGTAGGTCTTTGAGTTCTTTAGACAAACCATCTTGGCTGCCTGCAAACGCTTTGACCGCGCCGCCTTGTTTCAGGTATTCGTAAACAGTACGCCACAGACGGCGCAGGAAGCGGTGTGCGCCTTCGACGCCGCTGTCGCTCCATTCGAGGGACTGTTCGGGTGGTGCGGCGAACATCATGAACAGGCGGGCGGTATCCGCGCCGTAGGCGTTAATCAGCTCTTGCGGATCGACGCCGTTGTTTTTGGATTTGGACATTTTTTCCGTGCCGCTGATGACGACAGGCAGGCCGTCGGCTTTCAGAACAGCGGAAACAGGGCGGCCTTTGTCGTCGAAAGTCAGCTCGACATCGGCAGGGTTGATCCAGTCTTTGCTGCCGTTGGCGTTTTCGCGGTAGTAGGTTTCGCAGACGACCATACCTTGCGTGAGCAGGCGTTCGAACGGTTCGTCAACATTGACCAAGCCTTCGTCGCGCATCAGTTTGGTGAAGAAGCGCGCGTACAGGAGGTGCAGAATCGCGTGTTCGATACCGCCGATGTATTGGTCAACCGAGCCCCAGTATTTCGCGGCTTCTGCCGATACCATGCCTTCTGCGAATTGAGGAGACATGTAGCGGAAGAAATACCAGCTCGATTCCATGAAGGTGTCCATGGTGTCGGTTTCGCGTTTTGCCGCGCCGCCGCAGCATGGGCAGGTGGTTTCGTAAAACTCGGGCATTTTTGCCAGCGGCGAACCCATGCCGTCGGGTACGACGTTTTCGGGTAAAACGACGGGCAGTTGGTCGGCTGGGACGGGTACGTCACCGCATTTTTCGCAATGGACGATGGGAATCGGGCAGCCCCAGTAGCGTTGGCGTGAAATACCCCAGTCGCGCAGGCGGTATTGGGTTTTCGGTTCGCCAGCGTCTTGGCTTTGCAGCTTGGCGGTGATGGCGTCAAAGGCCATCTGAAAATTCATGCCGTCCAAGTCGCCGCTGTTGACCAATACGCCGTTTTCTTTGTCGCCGTACCATTCTTGCCATTGGTTTGCGTCGAATGCGTTGTCGCCGACGGCAATGACTTGTTTTTTCGGCAGATTGTATTTGGTGGCAAACTCGAAATCGCGTTCGTCGTGCGCCGGAACAGCCATCACCGCGCCGTCGCCGTAACCCCACAATACATAGTTGGCAATCCACACTTCCAGCTTGTCGCCGTTAAGCGGATTGACGACATAGCGGCCGGTCGGCACGCCTTTTTTCTCCATCGTCGCCATATCGGCTTCGGCAACCGAACCGGCTTTGCATTCGGCGATAAATGCCTGCAATTCGGGTTTGTCGGCGGCTGCGGCGGTTGCCAGCGGATGCTCGGCGGCAACGGCAACATAAGTCGCGCCCATCAGCGTGTCGGGACGGGTGGTATAAACTTGCAGGAATTTCGCGTAATCGCCTTCCAAGCCTTGTTTGCTGTCGTCTGAAACGGCGAAGCGCACGGTCATACCGCGAGATTTGCCGATCCAGTTGCGCTGCATGGTTTTGACTTGTTCCGGCCAGTGTTCCAGCTTGTCCAAATCGTTGAGCAGCTCTTCGGCGTAATCCGTGATTTTGAAGTAATACATCGGGATTTCGCGTTTTTCAATCAACGCGCCCGAACGCCAGCCGCGTCCATCGATAACTTGCTCGTTGGCCAATACGGTTTGGTCGACCGGGTCCCAGTTCACCGTGCCGTTTTTGCGATAGACGATGCCTTTTTCAAACAGCTTGGTAAACAGCCATTGTTCCCAGCGGTAGTATTCGGGTTTGCAGGTAGCGACTTCGCGCTCCCAGTCAATCGCAAAACCCAGGCTTTTGAGCTGGGTTTTCATGTATTCGATGTTGTCGTACGTCCAAGCGGCGGGGGCGACGTTGTTTTTCATCGCCGCGTTTTCCGCCGGCATGCCGAACGCGTCCCAACCCATAGGCTGCATGACGTTGAAGCCGTTTAAGCGTTTGAAGCGGCTCAATACGTCGCCGATGGTGTAGTTGCGCACATGCCCCATGTGCAGCTTGCCGCTGGGGTAGGGGAACATGGAGAGGCAGTAGTATTTGGGTTTGGAAGCGTCTTCGGAGACGTTGAAAATACGCTCGTCATCCCATTTTTTCTGCGCCGCAGGCTCGATGGCGGCGGGTTGGTAATGTTCTTGCATGATGTTTCGCTTTGTACAAAAGGCGTTGGAAAATAAAATCAAACGCAGATTATAGCGGATTCAGAAGCGGATTGCTTGTGTCGTAACATCATGTCAAACCGCTTTGGCATTGTTGTTTCCCGTTTGTTTTGACATGGAAGAACGCAAACAATCAAAAGGCCGTCTGAAAACAGGGTTTCAGACGGCCTAGATATGAAACGGTTAACGGTAAGTCTGGCAACGGCCGCCATCAGCATCAGGCATAAAAAGGAAGCAACTTTTTTATCAAGGAAGAAAATCTTTCTAATATAAAACAGCGGTATAGGGTCAAATATTCTTTCACTTTAAGGCCATTATCATGTTTTGACAAGGCGAGGGAGGCTGTCTGAAACAAAATTTTCAGCCGGCCTTAAAAATATCGACTTGAGTTTTTTACCTTCCGCCCACATATCCGACCCAGTTCAAATTTATTCAAAACACTATCAAACTATGAGTACCCAAGATTATTACGAAACCCTTGGTGTTGCCCGCAGCGCTAGCGACGATGAAATCAAAAAAGCCTACCGCAAGCTGGCAATGAAATACCATCCCGACCGCAACCCTGACAACAAAGAAGCGGAAGAAAAATTTAAAGAAGTCCAAAAAGCTTACGACACCTTGTCTGACAAGGAAAAACGTACCATGTACGACCAATACGGCCATGCCGCGTTCGAACAGGGCGCAGGTGCGGGCGGATTCGGTGGCTTTGGCGGTTTTGGCGGCCAAGGCGGATTCGGTGGTGCGCAAGGCTTCGATTTTTCCGATATTTTCAGCCAAATGTTCGGCGGTGGCGGCAGCTCAGGCGGCCGTCAGCCGGATTACAGCGGCGCAGACTTGCAGGTCGGCATAGAGATTTCGCTTGAAGAAGCCGCCAAAGGCGTGAAAAAACGCATCAACATTCCGACTTATGAAGAATGTGATGTCTGCCACGGCTCAGGTGCCAAACCGGGCACATCCGCATCGACTTGTTCGACCTGTCACGGCTCAGGTACGGTACACGTCCGCCAAGCCATTTTCCAAATGCAGCAGACTTGTCCGACTTGTCACGGTACAGGCAAAGAAATCAAAGATCCTTGCGTCAAATGCCGTGGCGAAGGCCGCACCAAAACCAGCAAAACGGTTGAAGTCAACATTCCGGCAGGCATCGACGACGGTCAACGCATCCGTTTGAGCGGCGAGGGCGAGCCGGGTCAACACGGCGCGCCGGCAGGCGATTTGTACGTCAATGTCCGCGTAAGACAGCACAAAATCTTCGAGCGCAACGGCTTAGACCTGCATTGTGAACTGCCGATCAGCTTTGCCATTGCCGCATTGGGCGGTGAAGTCGAAGTGCCGACTTTGGACGGCAAAGTCAAACTGCACATTCCGAAAGAAACGCAAACCGGCCGCCGTATGCGCGTGAAAGGCAAAGGCATCAAGTCTCTGCGTTCTAGCTCGACCGGCGATTTGTACTGCCACATTTTGGTTGAAACACCGGTTAACCTGACCGACCGTCAGAAAGAGTTGCTGGAAGAATTTGAAAAAATCTCCTCCGGCCTCAATCTCAGCCAAACCCCGCGCAAAAAATCGTTTTGGGAAAAAGTAGGCGAAAAAGTAGGCGATTTGTTCTCCGATAATTAATCGCTGTGAAAAAGGCCGTCTGAAACCTGTTTACATTGAGTTTCAGACGGCCTTTTTTATATTTTTCAGACTTTTATCATCTTTTGTTGTTTCAATATAATTTTCTGTGCCATTTCCAAAAACAGTTTCTGCTCGTCTGCAGACAGATCAGCCAAGGATTCTTGGTTGATGGCTTTGGCAATTTCGGTGGAGCTTGATTGTAAAGCACGCGCGTGTTCTGTCAGCATAATCAAACGGCTGCGTGCATCTTCAGGATTAGGCTCCCGTGTAATCAATCCGTCTCGCTCCATCCGTGCCAGAGTGTTGGCAATCGTTGCCTGCTTCAAATCGGCACGCTCAACTAATTCCTGTTGGCTCAAGCCGTCTTTATTCCATAGCTCGATCAAAATTGGAAATTGTGCAGGCGCAATCCCCAGTGGTTTTAAGCCTTCGCTCAATAAAATGGCAAATTGGCGGGCAATATGGTTCATCAAATAGCCTGCCGATTCAGTTTTGAAAACTTCGTTCACTTTGTTTCCTTTAAAATCAGATTATTGCGGATCATATCACAAATATAGCTTGCTATCTTAATTCATAGCACGCTATACTTATTTCAACTCGATAGCTTGCTATTTAAATGCTTTCAGACGACCTCTCTTAAATGTTCAAGGAAACCATAATGAACCGCAATACTTTACGCAAAATCCACGCCGCCGCAGGGGTGGGCGCATTTTTATTCATCGCTTCGTTTTGGAGCAGCACCGTGTTCAGCGAACTCTTCGGCTCGCACGAAACCGTCGCCGCCGTGAAGCAAACCATTGTTTATGCGCTGTTCGGGTTGATTGCCTGCATGGCAACCGTAGGCGCAACAGGCATGAAAATGGGTGGGAAAAGCAAACATACTGCGATTGCCGCCAAACGCCGCCGTATGCCCTTCATCGCCGCCAACGAAATGTTGATTTTGCTGCCTTGCGCGTTTTTCTTAAACAGCCGCGCCGCCGCAGGACAGTTTGACAGCGTGTTTTATATCGTTCAAATCGTAGAACTGATTGCTGGTGTGGCTAATCTGACGCTGTTGGGACTGAGCATGAAAGACGGATTTTCTATCCGTAAACCCAAATTGAAATCCATTTAATTGTTAATTTAAGAGAAAACATCATGAAACCTGATATTCCGCAACGTTACGGCACTACAACCCGCTTTCTGCATTGGACTATGGCGGCCTGCTATCTGTTTATGTTTGCAACCGCCATTGCTTGGAATATGGATGAAAGTCTGAAGTTTTTGACTAATCCTCATAAAGCGGTTGGCTTTCTTCTGCTGATATTGTCTGCTTGGCGTGTGATGCGGGCAATCCGCCAGTCCAGAAATCGACCGGTTGGCAGTATGGCTGCCAAATTTGGACATTGGGCAATGTATCTCCTGATGCTTGCCGTTCCAGTCACAGGTGTTATGAGACAAATTACTCAGGAAGGACAGATTCACGGAGCACTGGCATTTTCGTTGCTGTTCTTGTCTCTGGGACATATCGGCATGGTCGTTTACCACTACATCAAAGGCGAATCCGTAATGCCCCGAATGTTCGGAAGAGTTTAAATATCTCACATCAATTCAAACCTATAAGGAACTATCCATATGAATATCCGTAAAAAAACAGCTCTGATTGCCGCTGCCGCCACTGCCTTTGTCGCTGTCGGTTGTACTGCAAATGCCAAACAGTGGCAGGAAAAATGTGAAGCCTTTCAAAACAGTGTTGTCCTCATTAATACTTTTGAAGTGCCGCAGGGTAAAGAAGCCGAAGCTTTGGCTTCTTGGCAAAAAGCGCGTGATTTTTTGAAAACCCAGCCAGGCTATATAGCTACGCGCCTGCACCAAAATATAGATCCAAACGGTAAATATCATTTGGTCAACGTAGCCCGTTGGCGCAATATGGAAGATTTTAAAGCCGCTACTGCCAAGATGCGTCAGGCCCTGCCGGATAATATGCCTGAAGGGGTTGCAGCCAGCCCGGGTTTGTTTAAAGTGATTGAAAACGATATGCCGCATGGTTTTGGCAGATACAATGGCAAAGGATTCGGCCGTAAATTTGAAGTATGCGGCAAGTAATCGCAGGCCGTCTGAAACCTACTTGAATCAGGTTTCAGGCGGACTTTTGTTTTTCTTTCTGTTGCTTCAAGCCATGGTTTGCCTTACAATTCGCGCTTCACTCTTACGGGAGTAGCCATTCGGCGCAATGCCGAAACCGTTGTCAACATAATCGGCTTGTGCGGCCGTGGCAGCGGTATCTTCTCTGCTTTATCGGAAGACAGGCAAGACGTAAGCGTTGTCCATACCCTTGCGGGCGGTATGCACAGCGCTTTTTGTTTGCCCGCTTTTCGGTTGAGTATCTTAAATCATGGAAGCTTTTTTCTCCTCGACGCTGGGCGTTGCCATTGCCGAAATCGGCGATAAGACGCAATTGCTCGCACTCTTTTTAGCTGCACGTTTTGCCCACAAAAACGCGATTGTTGCCGGTATTTTTATTGCAACCCTGTTGAACCATCTTGTTTCAGCCGCACTCGGTGTCTGGCTGGCATCCGCTATTTCGCCCGAAGTCATGAAATGGGTGGTTGGCGGCAGTTTTATTGCGGTTGGATTGTGGCTGCTATTGCCGGACAAAGACGAAGATCCTGACGGTAAGTGGCTGAAATACGGCGCATTTACGGCGACGGTTGTCCTGTTTTTCTTGGCTGAAATCGGCGATAAAACGCAGATTGCAACAGTTCTTTTGGCAGCAAAATACCAATCTATCCTGCTGGTCGTGGTCGGCAGTATTGCCGGTTTGATGATTGCTTCTGTGCCTGCCGTGTATTTGGGCGAAATGCTGATGCGCAAGATTCCGGCCAAAGCAGTGCGCATTGCCGCATGTATCTTGTTCTGCCTGCTGGGTATTTTGACCCTGCTTGGCGACGGTATCGTGTTGAAGGCCGTCTGAAATGTGGGACATTGTTTTTGAACACAAAGATTTTGTGGTCATTAATAAGCCTTGCGGCGTATCGGTGCACAGCGAATCGGAAGGGGATGTTTGCCTGACCGCTTCGCTGGCGCAGCAGCTCGGTGTTGAACGCGTGTGGCTGGTTCACCGTTTGGACAAGGCCACCAGCGGCCTGTTGCTGTTTGCGCTCAACCGCGACAGCGCGGCGGCTTTGTCGGCACAGTTTGCCGAGAAAACTATGCGTAAAACGTATTTGGCACTCAGTACGCACAAGCCGGCGAAAAAGCAGGGCTGGGTGAAAGGCGGTATGGCGCGTTCGCGGCGCGGTACATGGAAGCTGACGCGAGACGAGGATAATTTTGCCGTTACCCGTTTCAGCAGCCAAAGCCTGAAGCCCGGTTTGCGCCTGTTTGTGTTGCAACCGTTTACCGGCAAAACCCATCAGCTGCGCGTGGCCATGAAAAGCATAGGCAGTCCGATTTTGGGCGATACGCTGTATGGCGGCGATGAGGCGGGACATCTGTTTTTGCACGCTTGGCGTTTGGTTTTCGACTATCGCGGCGAGCATTTCGATATTCGGGTTGCGCCCGATAAAACATGGCCGTCTGAAATCGATTTGTCGGCGTGTTTGGGTTCGGATGAATCCGAATAGAAGCAGTGAGATTTTTGTGTATATTAAAAAAGGCCGTCTGAAATTGTTCAGACGGCCTTTTGCTTGTTTTAAGTTTACATTTCCAATTCGCTCAAACCCGGCAAGTCGGCAAAACAGCGGTCGTGCGTGATTTGGCAGAAGTTGTCCAAATAGCCTTTGTTGGCATCTTCCGTACGAATGGCTGCATAAAGTTTGCTTTGCAGGCCGTCTGAAGTGATTTTGCGATGGACGACGTAGCCTTTTTCCAGATACGGCATGACCGTCCAATAGGGCAGGGCGGCGATGCCGCGTTTGCTGGCAACCAGTTGAATAATGGCAATGGTCAGCTCGCTGTGGCGGCGCGGCGGATTAATGCCTTTAGGCAGCAGCACTTTTTTAGGCAAATCCAGCATTTCGTCGGGGACGGGATAAGTAATCAGGGTTTCGTCGATAAAATCTTCCGCTTCCCAAACATCTTTGTCGGCAAGTGGGTGGTCTTCTGCACAGATGCCGACCATTTCATAGGCAAACAGAGGGCGGTAGCTGATGCCGTTGAGTGGCTCGGCTTCGGAAACGATGGCAAGGTCGGCACGGTGTTGTAGCAGCAGCCCGACCGGATCGGCTTGGAAACCGGAAACGATGTCCAATTCAACTTGCGGCCATAAGGGGCGGAACTCGCCCATGGCAGGCATCAGCCAGTCGAAGCAGGTGTGGCATTCGACGGCAAGCCTGAGTTCGCCCGCTTCGCCTTCGATAATCCGCACCAAATCACGTTCGGCGGCAGCAACCTGCGGCAACAGCTCGCGCGCCAGTTGCAATAGGCGCATACCGGCCGGAGTGAAGCGCAGTGGTGTGGATTTGCGTTCAAACAACGGCGTTTCGTAATAATTTTCCAAGGCGCGGATTTGGTGCGACAGGGCGGATTGGGTCAGGAAAACCCGTTTGGCGGCAAGGGAAACGCTGCCGGTTTCTTCTAAAGCCAGCAAGGTTTTGAGATGACGCAATTCGATAATAGAGTCCATGTGTTTTCAGACGGCCTGTGGGTAAGGTGGTGTATATTAAAATAATTCATGATGATGTGCAAATGATTAATGTTGGGAATGATTGCTGAAATCGGAATGTAAGAATTTGAGGCATAAACAGATTTTGCGGTTAGAATGCGAAGCTGTTTTTGAAGATAGATATAAGGAGCGGAATATGGCTTTACGCCGCGAAATTCTGGCTTGGTGCGATGAGACATTGCAGGTCTGGCTGTTTAAGGACTATGCGCCCAACGGTTTGCAGGTCGAAGGCAAAGAAGAAATTGCCAAAATCGCCACTTCGGTTACCGCCAGCAAAGCAGCAATCGATTTTGCCGTAGGGCAGGGGGCGGATATGCTTTTGGTTCACCACGGCATGTTTTGGAAAAGCGAGCCTGTCACGATTACCGGTTGGAAAAAAGCACGCATTGAAACCTTGCTGCAATACCAAATCAATATGGCGGGCTACCACCTGCCGCTGGACGCACACCCGCAATTAGGCAATAACGCACAGTTGGCTGAGAAACTCGATTGGGTGCTCGAAAAACAATTCGGCGAGCAAAACCTGTTGAATACAGGCCGTCTGAAAACCACGCAAACGTTGGCGCAGTTGTCTGAATGCATTGAGGCGGTATTTGACCGCAAGCCGACCGTTATCGGCGATCTTGAACGCGAAATCAAACGCATTGCCTGGTGCAGTGGCGGTGCGCAGGGATTTTTTCAGACGGCCGTAGACGAAGGTGTCGATGTGTATCTGACCGGTGAGATTTCCGAAGCGCAATATCATCTTGCCAATGAAACGGGTGTGGCATTTATCAGTGCCGGCCACCACGCGACAGAACGTTACGGCGTCCGCGCCTTAGGCGATGCTGTGGCAGAAAAATTCGGTATTGAAGTGGTTCACTTTGATGAAAACAACCCTGCCTGAGTATTGAGCAATATCATAAAAACTTTACCTTATTTTAAATAATGCTTTGAGTATTACAACAAACTAGGTAGAATTACGCTGTTTAATGGCTCGGTATTCCCAAAATTTTAGGACGACTGAATAATGGATAATCAAGAAATCAACAACGGTCGCCGCCGTTTTCTGACACTGGCTACTTGCGGTGCAGGCGGTGTGGCGGCTCTAGGCGTAGCTACGCCTTTCGTGGCCAGCTTCTTCCCATCGGAGAAAGCTAAGGCTGCCGGTGCTGCTGTCGAAGTGGATGTCAGCAAAATCGAAGCAGGCCAAATGCTGACTGCCGAATGGCAGGGTAAACCGATTTGGCTGGTCAACCGCACAGATCAACAGCTCAAAGACTTGAAAAGTTTGGATGGTGCAGTTACAGACCCTAATTCCGAAGTGGATCAGCAACCGGAATACGCTAAAAACGAGCACCGTTCGATCAAGCCGAACCTCCTCGTCGCTATCGGTATCTGTACCCACCTGGGTTGCTCTCCGACTTACCGTCCCGACGTTGCCCCTGCGGATTTGGGTGCAGACTGGAAAGGCGGTTTCTTCTGCCCTTGCCACGGTTCGAAATTCGACATGGCAGGCCGCGTATACAAAGGTGTTCCTGCACCGACCAATTTGGTTGTACCGCCTTACAAATATCTGAGCGATACGACTGTTTTGGTGGGCGAAGACTAAAAATAAGGAACGATAATTATGGCAAACCAAACCAATAGCAAAGCAAAAGCATTGTTAGGCTGGATGGACGCTCGCTTCCCTCTGTCTAAAATGTGGAATGAGCATTTGGCTCAATACTATGCGCCAAAGAACTTCAACTTCTGGTATTACTTCGGCTCTTTGGCTCTGCTCGTCCTTGTAATTCAAATCGTCAGCGGTATTTTCCTGACCATGAACTACAAACCGGACGGCAACCTTAACGCCTACCATCTGCCTGCTGCCTTTACTGCAGTAGAGTACATCATGCGCGACGTGTCCGGCGGCTGGATTATCCGCTACATGCACTCCACTGGCGCATCTTTCTTCTTCATCGTCGTTTATCTGCACATGTTCCGCGGTCTGATTTACGGTTCGTACAAAAAACCTCGTGAATTGGTGTGGATTTTCGGTTCCCTGATTTTCTTGGCATTGATGGCAGAAGCTTTTATGGGTTACCTGTTGCCTTGGGGTCAAATGTCCTTCTGGGGTGCGCAGGTAATTATTAACCTGTTCTCCGCCATCCCTGTTATCGGTCCTGATTTGTCCACTTGGATCCGCGGTGACTTCAACGTTTCCGACGTTACTTTAAACCGCTTCTTCGCCCTGCACGTTATCGCTGTACCTTTGGTATTGCTCGGCTTGGTTGTGGCTCACATCATCGCCCTGCATGAAGTGGGTTCTAACAACCCTGATGGCGTTGAAATCAAGAAAAACAAAGACGAAAACGGTATTCCACGCGATGGTATCCCATTCCATCCTTACTACACCGTTAAAGACATCTTGGGCGTCGTTGTATTCCTGATTGTCTTCTGTTCTGTGTTGTTCTTTGCACCTGAAGGCGGCGGCTACTTCCTCGAAGCGCCAAACTTCGATGCAGCGAATGCGCTGAAAACACCTCCGCACATTGCGCCGGTATGGTACTTCACTCCGTTCTACGCAATTCTGCGTGCGATTCCTTCCTTTGCCGGTACTCAGGTATGGGGTGTAATCGGCATGGGTGCAGCAGTTGTGTTGATTGCCTTGTTGCCTTGGCTGGATAAGTCACCTGTAAAATCTGTTCGTTACCGCAACAACTCTTTCAAAGTAATGTTGGCGTTGTTTGTTGTATCTTTTATCGGCTTGGGAATTTTGGGTGCATTGGTAGCAGATGATACTCGTACAGCTTTTGCTCGTGCATTCAGTGCATTCTATTTCTTGTTCTTCATCGGTATGCCTTTGCATACAAACCCTAAATGGTTGTCTGAAAAAGCTGGTGGTATTAAATATTTAATCAGTCTGTTTGTTTATGCAGCTTTAATTATTTATAACCTGTATTTAGTTGCAGTCTTGCCAAATTACATCGTTAAGGCGTTCGTTTTGGCTTACACTGTTTTCTTTGCAGCTATTCCATTCCTGAATGCGTTTAATAGCGAAAAAGCTACGCCTGAACGCGTAACCATGAGCACTACTAAACAAAAAATTATGTTCTTTGTTTACGTCGGTATTACCGTTGTTGGTGCTTACTTGTTTGCAACCAATATCTGATGAGGGCAGCGAAAATGAAACAAACTCTGAAAAACTGGTTTGCTGCCTTATTGCTGGCAGTGCCTATGAGTGCAGCCGTCGCCAGCGGCGGCCATGCAAACTACGAAAAAGTCGATATCGACCTGCGTGATCAAGTCAGTCTGCAGCACGGTGCGCAAATCTTTACAAACTACTGTTTGTCTTGCCACTCTGCCAGTGGTATGCGCTTCAACCGTCTGAAAGACATCGGTTTGACTGAAGATGAAATCAAGAAAAACCTGATGTTCACAACAGACAACGTTGGTGACGTGATGGTAGCGGCCATGGATCCGAAAGATGCTTCCAAATGGTTGGGTGCGCCTCCGCCGGATTTGACCCTGATTGCCCGTTCTAAAGGTGCGGACTACCTGTACGCTTATATGCGCGGCTTCTATAAAGACCCAACTCGTCCGACCGGTTGGAACAATACCGTTTTGGCCGGCGCGAGTATGCCTCACCCATTGTGGGAGCAACAAGGTGTTCAAGCCGTTGAATTGGATGCCAAAGGTCAGCCCGTTATGATTAAAGACGAGCATGGCAACCTGACTCCTAAACTGTATTGGGAATCTACCGGTCTGCATAGCCGTCGTCTGCCTAATGGTAAAGTAATCCAAAAAGAGTACGATGCTTATGTGCGCGATTTGGTGAACTACTTGGTATACATGGGCGAACCTGCTCAATTGCAACGCCACCGTATCGGTTACATGGTTTTGACATTCCTGTTTGCCGTAATGTTGCCGTTGGCGTACTTCCTGAAAAAAGAATTCTGGAAAGACGTTCATTAATTCTTTTGAATCAAAAAGGCAAACCTGTTTCAGGTTTGCCTTTTTTGTTTGCTTAATCAATTTATGTCGGATTAATGCAAATCTAAAAATTGCTTAATGTAAACAGTGTGTTATTTTAAATTTCTGGATTAAGTATTTGAAATTATGTATAATTCTTTCTGAATTTTTATAAGGCTTAAGGCCGTCTGAAAAGATTGATCAGGAGTAGAAGATTATGATGACTTTGTATTCGGGTATTACTTGTCCATTCAGCCAACGTTGCCGTTTTGTATTGTATGAAAAAGGCATGGATTTTGAAATCAAAGATGTGGACGTGTTCAATAAACCCGAAGACTTGGCTTTGATGAATCCGTATAACCAAGTACCGGTTCTGGTTGAGCGTGATTTGATTTTGCACGAATCAAACATCATCAACGAATACATTGACGAGCGTTTCCCTCATCCTCAGTTGATGCCGGGTGATCCTGTTATGCGCGGTCGCGGCCGTTTGGTACTGTACCGTATGGAAAAAGAATTGTTCAGCTTGGTGCAAGTGTTGGAAAACCCTGAATCTACCAATAAAGAACAAGCCAAAGCGCGTGAAGCCATTGGCAATGGTTTGACACTGTTGGCACCGTCTTTTACTAAAAACAAATACATCTTGGGCGATGACTTCTCCATGATTGATGTTGCCTTATCTCCACTGTTGTGGCGTTTGGACTATTACGACATCAAACTGGGTAAATCTGCTGCGCCTTTGCTGAAGTACGCCGAGCGTATTTTCCAACGCGAAGCCTTTATTGAAGCATTGACACCGGCTGAAAAAGCCATGCGCCGTTAAAGGACGGATCTATGGCAACTTCAACCAAACCGTATTTGTTGCGTGCTTTGTATGAATGGTGTTTGGATAATAACCAAACACCGCATATCGTGGCTTGGGTAAATGAACATACCCGTGTGCCGATGCAGTATGTACGCGACAATGAGATTGTTTTAAATATTGGCCCTACTGCCAGCCATAACTTGAATATCGACAACGAGTGGGTCAATTTTTCTGCACGCTTTTCCGGCGTAGCGCACGAGATTTGGATTCCGGTCGGTCATATTGTCAGTATATTTGGCCGCGAAAGTGGAGAGGGTATGGGGTTTGAGGTAGAACCATATCAGCCTGCTTCTATCGAAGCTGCAGTGGCCGAAGATAAAAAAGCTGAATCTGCGGAAGAAAAACCGAAAAAAGTATTGAAGCTTGTGAAGTAATTAAAGATAAAAGGCCGTCTGAAATGTTTCAGACGGCCTTTATTGATTGGGTATTGAAATGGCAAAATTAATGAGCAATCAGTTATTAATTAAGCCAAACAAAAAAGCTCTTGCGTTTAACAAGAGCTTTTTTGTTTAGTGGTGGAGGTAAGCGGGATCGAACCGCTGACCTCTTGCATGCCATGCAAGCGCTCTACCAACTGAGCTATACCCCCGAAATTTGGTGGCGAATCAGGGACTCGAACCCCGGACACAAGGATTATGATTCCTCTGCTCTAACCGACTGAGCTAATTCGCCGTTTCGTGAAGTCGCTATTATAGTTTTTTTTGAATATTTGGCAAGCGCTAATTTTGGTTTTTTTTATTTCTTATTGTTTTTAAAAAATAAAAAGTAGGTTGTCAGGCTATAGCTTATGGCAAATATCGCCGTGGCTAAAGCCTGCCCAGTCGATATCGATGTTTTTGCCAAAAGCGATCACTTTAAAAAGTTCGCCCATTTCATGCTGATGTATCAGTTTCTGTACTGCGGCGGCTGCTTGGATGTATTCAACTGAATCTGGGCTGCCGATTTGTGCCAGCAAATCGGTGATGCCGAGATTGAGCAGGAAATAAGATTGGGGCAGGTAGCCGATTAAGTCCAAACCTGATTCTATGCCGGCGCGTGCAATATCGGTGAAATTGACATGTGCAGTCAGATCGGTCAGGCCGATGTTGAAAAATGGGTCATGGATGGTGTGGTGGCGATAGTGGCCGATAAATGTGCCTTCTTTGCGTTGCGGATGGTAATACTGGGCGGCGTCGAAGCCGTAATCGATAAATATCATACCGCCGCGCTGCAATTTGGCGGCCAGGGTTTGGATAAAGGCATATTGTGCAGGATGTAGCTCGCTTGTGTATGAATGGAGGGGAGGGAGGTACAAGGAGGCTGTTTGTATCAGTTCGGCTTGGGTCAATGGTCTGATGGCTTCGATTAGCTCGTCATTCTCTAGGCTCACGCCGATTTGTTGAAACCCTTCATCTTGATAAATCAAGCGTTCCACCGGCATGGCATCCAATACTTCGTTGCCGATGATGATGCCGTCAAAGTGTTCGGGTAATGTGGTGAGGTGGATGACTTTTGTGGCTGCTTCGGGGGAAGTATGTTCAAGAATATGTTGGCGTTGTCTCTCTGCAAGCTCTGCTGATAGTTCGATAATATAGTAATGATTTAGGCCGTCTGAAAGGTTTTGCAAGAGTGTGGCAGCGAGATGACCTGTACCTGCACCAAATTCATAGATATTGCCTGCTGTTTGCGGCAGTAATTCGGCAAGTTGTTTGGCAAGGGTTTGTCCGAATAGGGGGGAGAGGGTGGGGGCGGTAATGAAGTCGCCGTCCGTACCGATTTTATGGCTGCCTCCGCTGTAATAGCCGTATTGAGGTGTGTAAAGGGCAAGCTCCATAAAACGGGAGAAGGGTATCCAGTTTTGATGTTGTTCAATTTCGTTTTTTATAAGCTTGGTCAGGTGTGCTGAAGAGGCTTGTGCATCAGGGGAAGGAAGGGGGAGTTGTGGCTTCATGACTGTTAGATAATGTAAAAAATTTGAATTTGTTTGTATATTATAGCCCCTTGTGAGAGGGGTGGTAATCGGGTGTAAAAATACTATATGTAGTATTTTAAAAACATAAACAATACTAGATATGGTGTTTTATGCCATATAAAATGGCTAGCATATTAATTTGTCATGCATTTTTGTATATATAAGCTATTGAATTTTAAGTGTTTAGTGTTTCATTTCAGATAAAGGGTTGATTTGACCTGATTGCCAAAATTTCTTATAGTGTCGGTTGGTGGGGCATAGTGGGTGAAAGTGGTTACTTTTTCCTAAAAAGTGTTCCGTAGAAGTGAAGACGAAATATTTTAGGAAGGTGGGATTTTTAATCCCACTCTAGTTTTATTTTAATCGAATTTGGGGTGTAATGTGTTTGGCGGTGCTCATGAATTGAGTATGGACAGTAAAGGGCGGTTGGCGATTCCTGCCAAATTCCGCGATATTTTGCTGCGCCGTTATACGCCTGCAATTGTGGTCACACTGGATTCCCGAAAAAAATTATTGATGTACCCCGAGCCCGTTTGGGAAGAAAAAGCCGAGCAGATTTTGAAGTTGAAAGTGGCCGGCAATGAAGCTTTGCAACGGTATCAGAATTTGCTGCTGCACAATGCGGAGATTTTGGAGTGGGATAGCGCCGGACGCGTTTTGATTCCGGCCAATCTGCGCAAACGCGTAGATTTTGAAAAAGAAGTTACTTTGGTTGGCCGTGCAAACCGTATGGAGTTGTGGGGCCGCGAACATTGGGAAGAGGAAATGAATCAGGCTTTGGATATCGATCCTGATGAATTGGCTTTCCAATTGAGTCAAACGGATTTGCAATTGTGAGTAAAGTTGAAAATTATCAGCATGTTACTGTCTTGTTGCATGAGGCGGTGGATGCGTTGGCAATCCGTGAAGATGGGATTTATGTGGACGGTACGTTCGGCAGGGGAGGGCATTCCCGGCTGATTTTGTCGCGTTTGGGCAAGCAGGGTCGTTTGGTTGTTTTTGACAAAGACCCTGAGGCGATTGCGGTAGCCAATGAGCTGGCGGTGCAAGATAAACGTGTCAGTGTCGTACACAATGGTTTTGAAACATTTCAGACGGCCTTGGATGAATTGGGCATCGATAAGATTGACGGTGCGCTTTTTGATTTGGGGATTTCGTCGCCGCAAATTGACGATGGCAGCCGCGGATTCAGTTTCCGCTTTGATGCGCCGTTGGATATGCGGATGGATCCGACTCGCGGGATGTCTGCGGCAGAATGGATTGCAACCGCATCCGAACAGGATTTACACGAGGTAATTAAGAATTATGGTGAAGAGCGGTTTAGTCGCCAGATTGCGCGCGCCATTGTTGCGCAACGTGAGGAGAGTCCCATCGATACAACCCGCAAGCTGGCGCAGCTTGTGGCGCAAAACGTCCGTACTCGTGAGCGCGGACAAGACCCTGCTACGCGCACCTTCCAAGCAGTTCGCATCTTTATTAACCGCGAGCTCGAAGAGGTAGAGGCAGTTTTGCCGCAGGTTGCAGGCCGTCTGAAAGAGGGTGGACGCTTGGCCGTCATTGCGTTCCATTCGCTGGAAGACAGAATTGTGAAGCAGTTTATTAAAAAATATTCGCAACATGCGCCTTTGCCCCGTTGGGCGGTGGTCAAGGAAGCGGATTTGCCTCAACCGCCTTTGAAGGCTGTGGGCAAAGCAATCAAACCGGGTTCGACAGAGACTGAAACCAATCCGCGTGCGCGCAGTGCAGTTTTGCGTGTGGCGGAGCGCAGCAGCGGCGAATTTTCGGTTGTTGACTAGGGAAAGCGTTTCGGCATTGTCGCAAGGGATGTTTCTGTTGACAGGCCGTCTGAAAGTTTGAAATGGGTAAGTTGAATATTTTATTACTGGTTTTGGTGACGGTTTCTGCCTTTGCCGTAGTGTTTAAGCAAAACCAGTCGCGCTTGCACTTTATCGAGTTGGATAAGGCGCAAAAGCGGGAAATTCAGTTGGAACAGGATTACGCGCGCTTGAAACTGGAGCAAGCAAGATTGGCAAACCACAAACTGATTAAAGTGGCGGCCGAAAAGCAACATCTGCTTCCGCCGGGTGCGCATAATACGGCTATGCTGGAACGCAAAAAATAAGAATATAGCCTTGTTTTCAAGGTGTTTACGGGAATTAATAGCTCACTGAGCAGCTAAGTCATGAGAAGTCCAACATGTTAATTAAGAACGAATATAAACCTCAAATGCTGTCTGGAACCACAAAAACAAAAAAACCGCTGACAAGTAACGGACGTATTGGTTTGGTGCTGGGTGCCGTTGCGCTGGCATTTACCGGTCTGTTGGTGCGCGGGGTTTATCTGCAAACCAGTCAGCATGAGTTTTTGAAAAATCAGGGCGACCAACGTTTTGTGCGCACACTTCCGCTGCCTGCATCACGCGGTATGATTACCGACCGCAATGGTGCTACATTGGCGTTGAGTGCGCCTACCGAATCATTGTATGCCATGCCTTCCGGCATGGAGGAAATGCCGACTGACGAGCAGTTAGAAAAACTGTCGGCCATTGCCGATGTGCCTGTTGAAGTTTTGAAAAATAAATTGTCTAAAAAAGACAAAGGCTTTATCTATCTGAAACGTCAACTCAGCTACGAGAAAGCAGAAGAAATCAAAGCATTGGGCATTAAAGGTATCGCATTCCAAAAAGAATTGAAACGCCATTACCCGATGGGCAATCTGTTTGCGCATGTTATCGGTTTTACCAATATCGACGGCAAAGGTCAAGAGGGCTTGGAGCTTTCCCGTGAAGACAGTCTGCGCGGTGAAGATGGTGCGAAAGTCGTATTGCGTGACAACAAAGGTAATATCGTTGACAGCCTCGACTCTCCACGCAACAGCGTGCCTAAAAATGGCCAAGACATGATTTTGTCTTTGGATCAGCGTATTCAAACGCTGGCTTATGACGAGTTGAACAAGGCTGTGGCTTATCACAAAGCCAAAGCGGGTACGGTTGTGGTATTGGATGCGCAAACCGGCGAAATTTTGGCTTTGGTCAACAGCCCTGCTTACGATCCGAATCAACCGGGTCAAGCCAATAGCGAACAGCGCCGTAACCGCGCCGTAACCGATATGATTGAACCCGGTTCTGCAATGAAACCGTTTACCATTGCCAAAGCATTGGATTCCGGTAAAGTGGATGCAACCGATACGTTCAATACCCTGCCTTACAAAATCGGTCCGGCTACCGTACAAGATACCCACGTTTATCCTACTTTGGATGTGCGCGGCATTATGCAAAAATCTTCCAACGTCGGTACCAGTAAACTTTCTGCCATGTTTACGCCTAAAGAAATGTACGATTTCTATCATGATTTAGGTGTGGGCGTGCGCATGCATTCAGGCTTTCCTGGCGAGACTGCAGGTTTGTTGAGAAGCTGGCGCAGATGGCAAAAAATCGAACAGGCAACCATGTCTTTCGGTTATGGCCTGCAATTAAGCCTGTTGCAATTGGCTCGTGCCTATACTGTCTTGACCCATGACGGCGAATTGTTGCCGGTCAGCTTTGAAAAACAAGCGGTTGCACCTAAAGGCAAGCGCGTCATCAAAGCCTCTACTGCGAAAAAAGTGCGCGAGTTGATGGTTTCCGTTACTGAAGCCGGCGGTACCGGTACTGCCGGTGCTGTTGATGGTTTCGATGTAGGTGCGAAAACCGGTACGGCGCGTAAACTGGTTAATGGCCGCTATGTGGACAACAAACACGTCGGTACGTTCATCGGTTTTGCTCCGGCTAAAAATCCACGCGTTATTGTGGCCGTTACCATTGACGAACCGACTGCCAACGGCTATTACGGCGGCGTGGTTGCCGGTCCCGTATTCAAAGAAGTCATGAGCGGAAGCTTGAACATCTTGGGTGTTTCCCCGACCAAGCCTTTAAGTAATACCGCTACCGTCAAAGTACCGTCATAATCCAAACAATCAAAGAGATATTGTTTATGTTCAGCAAGTTAACCCCCTTGGCTGAAACCAACTTTCCGCCTCTGCTGTGTGAAAACGCAGCAGGGCGTTTGTTGCATTCAGACAGCCGACAAATTAAACAGGGTGACATTTTCGTTGCCTGTCAGGGCGAATATACAGACGGCCGCAGCTATATTCCTGCCGCCATTGCCAACGGTGCAACCTTTGTTTTTTGGGATGATGACGGCAAATTTACATGGAATCCCGAATGGAACGTTCCTAATCAAGGCATTAAAGATCTGAAACATCGCGCCGGTATGTTGGCGGCGCAGGTTTACGGTAATGTTTCAGACAGCCTTAAAGTTTGGGGCGTAACCGGTACCAACGGCAAAACCTCTATCACACAATGGCTGGCGCAAGCTGCCGATCTGTTGGGCGAAAAAACCGCCATTATCGGCACAGTCGGCAACGGCTTTTGGGGCACATTGGAAGAAACCACACATACCACACCTGCTCCTGTCGATGTCCAAACCCTGCTCTACCGCTTCCGCCAGCAAGGCGCAACAGCCGCCGCGATGGAAGTTTCCAGCCACGGCCTTGACCAATCGCGCGTCAACGGCGTGCCGTTTCGCAGCGCAATCTTTACCAATCTCACCCGCGACCATCTCGACTATCACGGCACCATGGAAGCCTATGGTGCCATCAAATCGCGCCTGTTCTACTGGCATGGTCTGCAACACGCCATCATCAATGTCGATGATGAATACGGTGCAGAACTCGCAGGCCGTCTGAAAAAAGACTGTCCCGATTTAGCCGTTTATGGCTATGGTTTCAGCGAGCAAGCCGATATCCGCATTACCGATTTCACCGCTTCTTCAGACGGCATGGAAGCCGTATTCCAAACACCATGGGGCGAAGGAAAATGCCGTACCCGTCTGCTCGGACGATTCAACGCGCAAAACCTCGCTGCCTGCATCGCCTTGCTTTGTGCCAACGGTTATCCGATTGATAAAGTATTGGAAGTACTGGCAAAAATCCGTCCCGCTTCAGGCCGCATGGATTGCATTATGAACAGCGGCAAACCTTTGGTCGTTGTCGATTATGCCCACACGCCGGATGCACTGGAAAAAGCACTCTCCACTTTGCAGGAAATCAAACCGCAGGGCGCGGCTTTGTGGTGCGTATTCGGCTGCGGCGGCAACCGAGACTGCGGCAAACGCCCATTGATGGGTGCGGCAGCAGTTCAGGGTGCCGATAAAGTAGTGGTTACCAGCGATAACCCGCGCTTGGAAAATCCTCAAGACATCATCAACGATATTTTGCCTGCTGTATCTAATCCTGAACGTGTCGAAGTTGATCGTGCCGTTGCCATCCGTTATGCGGTTGAGCAGGCTGCCGCTAACGACATCATTCTGATTGCTGGTAAAGGGCATGAAAACTATCAGGATGTACAAGGCGTGAAGCATCATTTCTCCGATTTTGAAATCGCAGAAAAAGCATTGGCAGAGCGCGGTTAAGCCATATCGCAAATGTTCAGACGGCCCGAAACCTTAAGGCCGTCTGAAAAAGATTTAAACATATACAATAAAAGCAATACGACACACGCATTACGGCACGTCAGCCATTAAACCCATCACAGTTGTTTGTTTCGGAAGACTTTTTAATAAGGCCGTCTGAACAACAAGGAGACCGATTTGATGCTGAAAATGCCGACAAAAACCTTATTAATCAGTGCAGCCGTAGTTTTATTTGCAGGCTGTACAACCAAACAACTTCCGCGTCCTACTGCCGAAATCGAGCAGTTGAGGGCGCAACAGCCTCCGGTCGAGCAAAGCCTGCCGAATCCCGTTAAAGGCAAGCGTTTTGACGACACTTGGGGCGCAGCGCGCAGTCAGGGGCGAAGGCATGAAGGTGTGGATATTTTTGCTAAGAAAAACACGCCGATACGCAGTACCACGCCCGGTATCGTCACCAAAATCGGGCGCAACCGATTGGGCGGTAAAGTTATCGGTATTCAAGGGCCGGGTGCGTGGCATTACTATGCCCACCTCAATAAATTTGCCCGTATCCGCCTGTATGAACGAGTAAAAGAAGGACAGGTCATCGGCTATGTCGGTAAAACCGGCAATGCCAGAACCACACCGGCCCACCTGCATTACGGTGTATATCTGCCGAACGGCGCGGTGAATCCGTATCCGCTGATTAATCAGAACAGATAGGCCGTCTGAACAAGATTTGAGAGTATGAACGCAAAGAAATTGGTTAAGGCAACGAATATCGTCGGTATGGTGGCAGTTGTGCTGCTGGTGTACTGGGTATTTGTTCTGATTCTATCCAATGTTTTCGGGCTTAAGGTGTTCCGCGAATACATTACGGAAATTTTCCTGATGAGTATTTTGGGGATTTTTGCCGTGATGGCGGGTGCCTTGATACTGAACATCATGCTGAATTTGACCCGTATTGCCGAGCGAGGACAAGAGGAAGAAAGCAAAGGTGGCCGAAAAACCTTATATTTGTTGTTGGCAGTATTTCCCGTTTTAGCAGCCCTGTTATTTGGCGGAAATTATCTGACTGTTCAGAAAAAACGTCAGATTTTGACTCAATCTCTAGAGCGTATCGTCAAGGATAATCCATCGCAAATCAATGCATTGGCAGATTATCGTTTTGATTTTGCGTATATTAAAAAAGCAGCGTTAATCCTTGAGCTGATGTCGAAGGAAGATTCTGCCTTTAAAGCAGCTACAGTGATTGTGCCGGATACGATCGGTAATAAACAGGTTTATTTGGCTTTCTCAGCTGATTCCCAGTTAAGTGGGATTGATGAGCAGGCACCCAATGCTCGGGGAGTAGGCGATGATAATGGTTTTGTCGTTACTCGGAATGGCAATAAAGAAACAATCAGCAAAACGCAATATCTTTATGCCCCAAATCTGAGCGAGCGTGAATACTTGCAGAGGGTATTTGCTGGACAAACAAATGAAATACGTTATGAGGCAAAAGATGGCAATTACAGCCTTTGCCACCCCTACCGCCAAAACGGTGAAACCATTGTATTGTGTTTTTCCGATTACCAGCAGTACGGGAAAATCGGCAGTTGATAAGAGAAAGTGATTTGTAGTATGAAAAGTTGGTTTTCCAATACATTTCCTGAATATAAAAAATTGCCCAAAAGCGGCAAATTTATGGCATGGCTGACTTTTGTGCAGGGCGTGGTTTGGTTGATTCTGGCATCAATTCAGAGTGTGCAAGGACTGATTAACAGCATAGCATGGGCTGTGTTTTTTGGGATTTTACTTTTCATTTTGGGTATGTTGGCGTTGTCTGCAGCATGGAATGCGTTTAAATTCCGTGAAGTCGGTTTTAAGAGAATGACATATGTGTACATGCCATGCTTATTGCAAATTGCTTTTGCAAGCGATGTATTTTCTTTTGTATTTTATATAGATAGTGTATTGAAACTATGGTTCAGCCTTACGGTAAATAAGCTTTCTGTCGGTGTAAATTTTGCCGCTATTCTTTTTATTGTGCTGGCAGGACGTAATTATCGTCATTTAAAAATGGTTTCCCAAAATACGGATAAAAATGTGGAACCGTTAGAACAAGTAGAACAAGGACAAGAAACACAATCATGAAACCACTAGACCTAAATTTCATCTGTCAAACGCTCGGCCTTCCGGTGCCGTCTGAAAATCAACCCGTTTCGCGTATTGTTACAGACAGCCGCGATATTCAGGAAGGCGACGTATTTTTCGCGCTTGCCGGAGAGCGCTTTGACGCGCATGACTTTGTTGAAGATGTTTTGGCAGCAGGGGCAACGGCAGTTGTGGTTTCGCGCGAAGATTGTGCGGCTTTGAAAGGCGCATTGAAGGTTGACGATACGCTTGCGGCTTTGCAAAAACTGGCGAAGGCGTGGCGTGAAAATGTGAATCCGTTTGTCTTTGGCATTACCGGCTCTTCCGGTAAAACGACGGTTAAAGAGATGTTGGCCTGCGTATTGCGTCATCGATTCGGTAATGAAGCTGTGTTGGCGACTGCCGGCAATTTTAACAATCATATCGGCCTGCCGCTGACTTTGTTGAAACTGAACGAAAAACACCGCTACTCCGTCATTGAAATGGGTATGAACCATTTTGGCGAATTGTCTTTGCTGACCCAAATTGCCGGTCCGAATGTTGCTCTGGTTAATAACGCTTTGCGCGCGCATGTCGGTTGCGGTTTTGATGGCGTCGGCGATATTGCTAAAGCAAAAAGTGAAATCTACGAAGGTTTGCTTTCAGACGGCATTGCGCTGATTCCGTGCGAAGATGCCAATATCGCTACATTTGAAGCTGCTACTGCGCAATTGAATGCTCAGACTTTCGGCGTTGCCAGTGGCGATGTCCATGCAGAAAATATTGAGTTGAAACCGTTGTCCTGCGAATTTGATTTGGTGCGTGGCAATGAACGTGTTGCCGTGGTGTTGCCAGTCCCCGGCCGTCACAATGTGCATAATGCCGTAGCGGCGGCTGCTCTGGCTTTGGCGGCAGGTTTGAGCCTTGCCGAAGTTTCAGACGGCCTGAAAAATTTCAGTAATATCAAAGGTCGTCTGAATATCAAGCAAGGCATTAAAGGCGCGACTTTGATTGACGATACTTATAATGCCAACCCCGACAGTATGAAAGCCGCCATTGATGTGCTCGCTGCTATGCCTGCGCCGCGTATTTTTGTGATGGGCGACATGGGCGAATTGGGTGAGGACGAAGCCGCCGCCATGCACGCCGAAGTTGGCGCGTATGCACGGGATAAAGGCATCGAGGCCGCATATTTTGTCGGCGACAACAGCGTTGAAGCAGCGGAAACGTTTGGCGCGGAAGGTTTGTGGTTTGCTGACAAAGATCCGCTGATTCAAGTGTTGAGCCACGATTTGCCTGAACGCGCTACTGTATTGGTCAAGGGATCACGCTTTATGAAGATGGAAGAAGTGGTCGAGGCACTGACGGATAAAGAGGTTGTCTGAAAATGGAACAGAAAAGGAAACGGCCTATACTGTTGCAGGTTATCGTTGGGATGATGGTAGTGGCAGCAGTTTTATGGCCGGTTGCAGTGTGGCAGTACATCAAAGATGTAGGATTTGAGACAATAAGCGAAGCATACGAAAGCACAAGAGGACGTTGGGGTTGGTTTGAATTTTGGTTAGGAAATTTTCATTTGCTTGTGCAAGTGATATTGATGCTGGTTAGTGCTGTTGGATTATGGAGAGGTAAGGATTGGGCGCGTAGGTTATGGCTGTATACTGTATATCGTCTACAATATGGTCGGTTATTTGGTTTCCCCTAGAATCGGGTTTCCATTGTTGGATGTCATTATTCGCGCTGCAATTTGTTACAGCTTGTTTTGCTTACATCCCAAGGATTATTTTCAGACCCAAGAAAATAAAACTTAAGAAGGCCGTCTGAAATATGAAAAAGATTTTACTATTGACTGGTTTGCTGATTGCCGCGTTTTATGCTGGAATGAAAGTACAGGCATTTATCTATGAAGATACCTGTTTGGACTTAGGAGGCGGAAAGAATCCTGGAAACTATCCGATTTGCGTGGTAGAGAAATAATCTTACTCAATAAGGCCGTCTGAAATTTCAGACGGCATACCGATTTATTTTTAATTGGGCAATAAGCCCGCTGTAACAACAAAAACAAAAAAGGAAGCCCCATGTTTTTATGGCTCCCACATTTCAGTAACTGGTTAACCGGCCTGAATATTTTTCAATACACCACATTCCGCGCCGTGATGGCGGCTTTGACTGCTCTGGCGTTTTCCCTATTGCTTGGTCCGTGGACCATCCGCAAGCTGACTGCGCTTAAAGTCGGCCAAGCCGTCCGTACCGACGGCCCTCAAACCCACCTGATCAAAAACGGTACGCCAACCATGGGCGGCTCGCTGATTTTGACCGCCATTACCGTGTCCACAATCTTGTGGGGTAACTGGGCAAATCCTTATATCTGGATTCTCTTAGGCGTCTTGCTTGCTACCGGCGCACTCGGTTTTTACGACGACTGGCGTAAAGTGGTTTATAAAGATCCTAACGGCGTGTCTGCCAAATTTAAAATGGTGTGGCAGTCCAGCGTTGCCATCATCGCCGGTTTGGCGTTGTTCTACCTTGCGACAAACTCTGCCAACAATATCCTGATTGTTCCCTTCTTCAAACAAGTTGCCTTGCCGCTTGGTGTAGTCGGCTTCTTGGTATTGTCCTACCTGACCATCGTCGGCACATCCAATGCCGTTAACCTGACCGACGGTTTGGACGGTCTGGCCGCATTCCCCGTTGTACTTGTTGCAGCCGGTCTTGCCATTTTTGCTTATGCCAGCGGCCACTCCCAATTTGCCCAATACCTGCAATTACCTTACGTTGCCGGCGCAAACGAAGTGGTGATTTTCTGTACCGCTATGTGCGGCGCGTGTCTCGGCTTTTTGTGGTTTAACGCCTATCCGGCACAAGTCTTTATGGGCGACGTTGGCGCGCTCGCGCTTGGAGCAGCACTCGGTACCGTTGCCGTCATCATCCGTCAAGAATTTGTCCTCGTCATCATGGGCGGCCTGTTTGTTGTCGAAGCCATTTCCGTTATGTTGCAGGTCGGTTGGTATAAACGCACCAAAAAACGCATCTTCCTGATGGCACCGATTCATCACCATTACGAACAAAAAGGCTGGAAAGAAACCCAAGTTGTCGTCCGTTTCTGGATTATTACCATCGTCTTGGTGCTGATTGGTTTGAGTACCCTCAAAATCCGCTAAATCTCCAAAGGCCGTCTGAAAGTTTCAGACGGCCATTATGTAAGGTAAGTATGCTTGCCTGAATCCTCTATTTCAAAAACAAATCCCGCAATAATCCACACAGAAAGTCCCCAAACATGTACCAATCTTTCGGCGGTGCAACCGGCATCCGCACCCTGACCGACCGTTTCTACGACTTAATGGAACTTGAGCCGAAATATCAAGCCTTGCGCCAAATGCACGGCGAAGACATGACCCTGATACGCGAAAAGCTCTACGAATTTTTCAGCGGCTGGCTTGGCGGACCGCAACTCTTTGTTGAAAAATACGGCCATCCCCAACTGCGTGCCCGCCATATGCCTTTTGCCGTCAACGTACAAGTCCGCAACGAATGGATAGCTTGTTTTGCCCAAGCCATGAGCGAACTGGACATCGACAAAGCACTTGCCGAACCGGTGTTAATCCAAGTTTTTGCGATGGCAGATTGGTGTCGTAATCAAAACGAAGACGGTGTCGAACCGCCTATGCCTCCAATGGCGGTTGATCCTTGGGTGCGCGCATCGGAATTGCAGCAGATTTTGAGTAGCTACGGTGTAAACGGATTTTTTGAGGGATTTGCAGATTAAGTCTGTTTGAAAATGCTGCTATGACATTAAAGAATATAAGAGAGAATGTAAAATGAAAAATTGGTTAAGAAAAATAGCAGTTGCTTTGTTTGGATTCGGACAGATGGCTAATGCAAGTGATATCCCAAATTTTGCAGAAACAGAGCAAGAAGCCAAACAAGGGAATGCTGCATCCCAATTTAATTTAGGTTTGATGTATTACTTGGGGAAAGGGGCTACCAAAGATTATAAACAGGCAGAACATTGGTTCCGTAGAGCAGCAGAGCAAGGGGACGTGGATGCGCAGAGCAATCTAGGGGGATTGTATTATAAGGGACAAGGTGTTGCCCAAGATTATGAGCAAGCCAAATATTGGTTTCAAAAAGCTGCTGCACAAGGCTTTGCTAAAGCCCAGTATGATTTAGGAACAATCTATTTTTTTGGTAAAGGCATTGAACAAGATTATGATCAAGCAGCTCAATGGTATGAAAAGGCGGCAGAACAAGGGTATCTTGATGCCCAATACAATTTAGCCATTATGTATGATAACGGATTAGGTGTCGGTAAAGCTCCTGAGAAGGCGTTCCAATGGTATCGAAAGGCGGCGGAGCAGGGAGATAATCAAGCACAATATACTGTGGCTACAAGGTATATGCATGGTTTAGGCGTGCAAAAAGATTTTAAACAGGCGGTGCTATGGCTACATCGTGCAGCAGATCAAGAAAATATCAAAGCTCAATCAGATCTTGGCGTGGCTTATCATAATGGATTTGGTGTTCGTCAAGATGATAAGCAGGCCTTATATTGGTATCGTAAAGCAGCGGAGCAAGGAAATTCTGAGGCCCAATATAATTTAGGTGTTATGTATCATTACGGACAAGGTGTTCCTCAAAATCAATCTGTTGCTAAAGAATGGTTTAGCAAGGCATGCCATAATGGATCGCAACAGGGCTGTGATGCTTATCAAAAATTGGATCAGACAGGGTATTGAATCTTTTTAAAAGCCGTCTGAAAAATTAGGATAAAACAGAAATAATAATTTGAATGTAATGGATTTTAAAATGAAGGTTTCGGTGAAAAAAATAATAATGGGTGTGATGGCTTGCTTTGGGTTAGGACAGGCAGCTTTAGCTGAAAGTATTCCGGATTTTAAGAATATGTTGAGAGCTGCGGAGCAAGGAGATCCAGAAGCTCAATTAAGTATTGGAGCAATGTATGCGAATGGACAGGGTATTAGTCAAGACAACAGGCTAGCAGTGCAGTGGTTTCGTAAGGCAGCAGAGCAAGAGAATGCTCAAGCTCAATTTAACTTGGGTGTAATGTATCAGCTAGGGCAGGGTGTTGGTCAAGATTATGTACAGGCGGCAGAATGGTATCGTAAGGCTGCCGAACAGGGTGATACTGGAGCCCAAAATAATTTGGGTATGCTGTATCAAAATGGGCAAGGTGTTAGTCAAGACTATGCTCAGGCTGCAGAATGGTTTTATAGGGCTGCGAATCAGGAAAATACAGATGCTCAGTTAAATTTGGGTATGCTGTATGCTAATGGGCAAGGTGTTAGCAAAGACTATGAGCAGGCGTTGAAATGGTTTCGTAGAGCGGCTGGTCATGGAGATGCCATAGGTCAGTATAATTTAGGTGTGGCATATGCTAACGGGGAAGGAGTGCATCAGGATTACATACAGGCTATAGGATGGTATCGTAAAGCTGCGGAACAAGGGAATGTAGATGCACAATATAATTTAGGCGATATGTATGCGAGTGGGGAAGGTGTACGTCAAGATTATGTAGAGGCGATTAAGTGGTACAGAAAGGCAGCAGAGCAGGGAGATGCTCAAGCTCAATTTAATTTGGGCATGATGTACCTTCAAGGGCAAGGAGTCCGTCAAGACAATGCACAGGCAGTGCAGTGGTTTGGCAGGGCGGCAGAACAAGGGCATGCTAAAGCCCAATATAATTTGGGTGTAATGTATGCCAATGGGCAAGGAATTCGTCAAAATGATGTACAGGCGGTGAGGTGGTATCACAAGGCTGCAGAACAAGGTGTTGCTCAAGCGCAATTCAATTTGGGTATAATGTATGATCAAGGGCAAGGAGTTCGTCAAGATGATGCACAGGCAGTGCATTGGTATCGTAAGGCGGCAGAGCAAGGATATGCAGAAGCCCAATATAATTTTGGTGTGATGTATGCCAACGGAGAAGGTGTTCGTCAGAATTATAAGATTGCCAAAGATTGGTTTGGTAAGGCTTGTGATAATGGATTGCAACGAGGTTGCGATGCTTACCGAGAATTGAATCAGAAAGGATATTGAATCCTTATTCAAAGGCCGTCTGAAAAACTTAGGACAAAACCAAAATGACTTTTCAAAATAAAAAAATCCTCGTCGCCGGACTAGGCGGCACGGGCATTTCTATGATTGCCTACCTGCGCAAAAACGGCGCGGAGGTTGCCGCGTATGATGCGGAGCTGAAACCGGAGCGCGTGTCGCAAATCGGTAAGATGTTTGACGGGCTGGTGTTTTATACGGGCCGTCTGAAAGATGCGTTGGATAATGGTTTCGATATTTTGGCGCTCAGTCCCGGCATCAGCGAGCGTCAGCCAGATATCGAGGCGTTCAAGCAAAACGGTGGGCGCGTGTTGGGCGATATCGAATTGCTGGCGGGCATTGTGAACCGCCGCGGCGACAAGGTGATTGCGATTACCGGCAGCAACGGCAAAACGACGGTAACGAGCTTGGTCGGCTATCTCTGCATCAAGTGCGGGCTGGATACTGTCATCGCGGGCAATATCGGCACGCCGGTTTTGGAAGCGGAATTGCAGCGCGAAGGCAAAAAGGCGGACGTGTGGGTGTTGGAGCTTTCCAGCTTCCAACTGGAAAACACTGAAAGCCTGCGCCCGACTGCGGCGACGGTGCTGAACATTTCCGAAGACCATCTCGACCGCTACGACGACTTGCTCGACTACGCGCATACCAAAGCCAAGATTTTCCGTGGCGATGGCGTGCAGGTTTTAAATTCAGACGACGTGTTCTGCCGCGCCATGAAGCGTGCCGGGCGCGAGGTGAAATGGTTTTCATTGGAGCACCAAGCCGATTTTTGGTTGGAACGCGAGACAGGCCGACTGAAACAAGGCAATGAAGATTTGATTGCCACGCAAGACATTCCGTTGCAAGGTTTGCACAACGCCGCCAATGTGATGGCTGCCGTAGCTTTGTGTGAGGCTATCGGTTTGCCGCGAAATGAATTGCTCGAACACGTTAAAACCTTCCAAGGCCTGCCGCACCGCGTGGAAAAAATCGGCGAGAAAAACGGCGTGGTGTTTATCGACGACAGCAAAGGCACGAATGTCGGCGCGACCGCCGCCGCGATTGCCGGTTTGCAAAATCCGCTCTTCGTGATTTTGGGCGGCATGGGCAAAGGGCAGGACTTCACGCCCCTGCGCGATGCGCTTGCCGGCAAGGCAAAAGGTGTGTTCTTGATTGGTGTCGATGCGCCGCAAATCCGCCGCGATTTGGACGGCTGCGGCTTGAATATGACCGACTGCGCCACTTTGGAAGAAGCCGTTCAAACGGCATACGCCCAAGCCGAAGCGGGCGATATCGTGTTGCTCAGCCCGGCTTGTGCGAGCTTTGATATGTTTAAAGGCTATGCGCACCGTTCGGAAGTGTTTATTGAAGCGTTTAAGGCTTTGTAAGGCCGTCTGAAAGATGAAAAGAGGGTTGGTTTTACCGTAAACCTTGTGTGTCATTGTCTCAAAGGTCGTCTGAAAACGTTAAGGCAGTTTCAGACGACCTTTTTGCAGCAACGGTAAACTTGTTCCTTGCCTTTATCCGGTGTTACTGTTTCTTAAAATTTGCCTATGCGGGCAAACGGCGAGGCGGCGGGCAGCTATGCCTGACCGACAAAACGTGTGTTTATCAATCCGAAAGGAAAACCCATGAATTTTCAAGACTACATCCGTTACGATGCCGTCGGTTTGGCAGAGCTGATCCGTAAAAAAGAAGTCTCCGCCGATGAAGTGTTGCAGGCTGCTTTAAACCGCTTGGATGAAGTCAATCCCAAGCTCAATCTGTTGGCGCACGATTTGCGCGAACGCGCGGCGGCGTGGCAGGGGTCGTCTGAAAATGCCGATACGCCGCTGGCGGGCGTACCGTTTTTGCTCAAAGACTTGCTGGCGGATTGGGAAGGCGCGCCGACATGGTCGGGTTCGCGTATGATGCAGCATTACATTGCCAAACAAAACAGCGATTTGACCCAAGCCTATCTCGATGCGGGGCTGCGCGTGTTCGGCAAAACCACTACGCCCGAATGGGGCGCGTATCCCGTTACCGAAACCGAAATTTACGGCATCACGCGCAATCCGTGGCATTTGGATTACACCGCGGGCGGCAGCAGCGGAGGCGCGGCGGCGGCAGTGGCTTCGGGCGTCGTACCCGCAGCGCACGGCAGCGACGGTGGCGGCTCCATTCGCTTACCCGCGCACAACTGCGGCGTGTTCGGGCTGAAACCCACGCGCGGCCGCAGCAGTTACGCGCCGAACGCATCGGAGGCATGGCAAGGTTTGGTATGCGACCATGTGTTGACCCGCAGTGTACGCGACAGCGCGGTTTTGCTGGACATCGCCGCCCAAACCCAAGCCCGCGCCCTGTATGCTTGCCCGCCGCTGCCCGAAAACGGTTTTGCAGGCAGCCTGAAACAAGAAACAGGTCGTCTGAAAATAGCTTTTTGGAAACAGGCATGGTTTGGCGGTGGCAACGACGAAGGCACGGAAGCCGCGTTCGCCCATAGTTTGAAACTGATGCAAGACGCGGGACATAAATTGGAAGAAGCCACGCCCGATTTTGCGCCGCCTGAACAGCTCAACCGAGCCGCCCGCATCATCGTCATGGGCGAAACGGCAAAACTGTTCTACCAATATCAATACGAAACCGGACAAAAACTGCCGCACTGCCTGCTTGAGCCGACAACGTGGGCAATGATTGTGCAGGGTCGGCAAATCAGTGCGGGCGAAATGGCATGGGCGCGCGACGTGATGCTGGCGCAGGAACGTGCCGCCAAAGCATTTTTCACACGCTACGACGTGTTGATGACGCCCGTCTGCCCGCGCACCACGCCGAAAATCGGCGAAATGATGCCGCCGCCCGCCGCACAAAAAGCCATGCGCCTGCTGTTCGGCACGCTGCGCTTGGGTTTTCTGTTGAAAAACAACCCGTTTTTAGAAAAAGAAGCCGCCACGACGCTGCAATACGTCGGTTATACGTCGCCGCTGAACATGAGCGGCAACCCCGCCATGAGCGTGCCGCTTTACCGGCATAACGGGCTGCCTGTCGGTACCCAGTTCGCCGCCGCACACGGGCGCGAAGACACGCTGCTTAGCCTCGCCGCGCAGTTGGAACAGATACAGCCGTGGGCGGAAATACCGCAGTTGGCGTAGGGTTTGCATGGGATAAAAAGTAGCCTATTTCCTGAAGAAAAGATTTATACAAGGCTATCTGAAAACATAAAAGCGATTTCAGACGACCTTTTGCCGATATCAAAGGGTAGGGGAGGGCGCAAAGAACGTCAGAATCCGACATCTTTAAAGAATCTGAATTGTTGGTTTGGAAATAAACCTTTAAAATAACGTTAATTCATTTTTTCAGACGGCCTCTTGCCCATTTGCAGGCCGTCTGAATATTTTATTCAAGCCGTTACGGATGTTTTCATGATTAGTCTTTCCAAAATGCTTGACCGGCCGATTGCGCGCGATGGTCGGAAGTTTGATGTTTCTCTCTTGTGGATGGTCGTCTTAATGACGGTCTTCAGCCTGATTATGATTTATTCGGCTTCTATTGCGTATGCAGCATCGGAAGGGGGCAGC
This sequence comes from Neisseria sp. HMSC068C12, assembly GCF_001814095.1. Classification (NCBI taxonomy): domain Bacteria; kingdom Pseudomonadati; phylum Pseudomonadota; class Betaproteobacteria; order Neisseriales; family Neisseriaceae; genus Neisseria; species Neisseria sp. HMSC068C12. The sequence goes on from NZ_KV814801.1 coordinate 344,420, forward strand.
CAGTTTTCTTTTGTGTCCAAACAGGCAATGTTTATCCTGTTTACAGTGGCTATATGCTTGCCGCTTTTCCTGCTGAAGATGAGTTTCTGGCGGCGGATTATTCCGTTTTATTTTGCTGTTTCAGGTTTGCTGTTGTTGCTGGTTTTGTTTGTCGGCCGTGAGATTAATGGCGCGACGCGCTGGATTCATATCGGGCCGCTCAACTTGCAACCGACTGAATTTTTCAAATTGGCAACGGTTTTGTATTTGTCCAGCCTGTTTACGCGCCGTGAAGAAATGTTGCGCGATTTGGATTCTTTGGGTTGGTCGTCTTTGTTTACCGGTATTGGCGATTTGGTGTGCAGCCCTTTTAAAAGTGACGCGTGGGTAAGGGTAAAGGAACGCTTCCGCAAGTTTAAGACTTTGATTCTGCCGATTATGTTGGTGGCGGTCGGTTTGGTTTTGATTATGGGTCAGCCGGACTTTGGCTCGTTTGTCGTGATTGTCGTGATTACCATGGGTATGCTGTTTTTGGCAGGTTTTCCGTGGAAGTATTTTGCCGTATTGGTGGCGACCGTTGTGAGCGGTATGGGCTTGTTGATTTTGGCCGCACCTTACCGTATGGCGCGTGTGGCGGCGTTTTTGGACCCTTGGAGCGATCCTTTGGGTAAAGGCTATCAGCTGACGCATTCCTTGATGGCGATTGCGCGCGGCGGCTGGTTTGGCGAGGGCTTGGGTGCAAGTTTGGAAAAACGTTTCTACCTGCCTGAAGCGCATACGGACTTTATTTTTGCCGTTATCGGTGAAGAATTTGGCTTTGTCGGGATGCTGGTTTTGGTGTTCTGCTACGGCTGGCTGGTGTGGCGCGCGTTTTCCATCGGCAAGCAGGCGCGTGATTCGGGCTTGATGTTCAGCGCGTATATTGCCAACGGTATCGGTATTTGGATTGGTATTCAAAGTTTCTTCAATATCGGTGTAAACATCGGTATCCTGCCTACTAAAGGTCTGACTTTGCCGTTTATGTCTTACGGCGGTTCGGCTGTCTTTATCATGCTGGTGTGCGTTACTTTGTTATTGCGCATTGATTATGAAAACCGCCAAAAAATGCGCGGTTATTCGGTGGAGTAAAACCATGAGCGGTAAAACTTTTATGCTGATGGCCGGCGGTACGGGCGGCCATATTTTCCCTGCATTGGCGGTTGCCGAGTCGCTGCAAAAGCACGGCCATCATGTGATTTGGCTGGGCAGTCAGGATTCGATGGAAGAGCGTATCGTGCCGCAATACGGCATACGCTTGGAAACGCTGGCCATTAAAGGTATTCGTGGCAACGGTATTAAGCGCAAGCTGATGTTGCCGTTTACGCTGTATAAAACCGTCCGTGCGGCGCAGCAGATTATTAAGAAACACCGTGTCGAGTGTGTTATCGGTTTTGGCGGTTTCGTTACCTTCCCCGGCGGTTTGGCGGCAAAACTGTGCGGTGTGCCGATTGTGATTCACGAGCAAAATGCCGTGGCAGGTTTGTCCAACCGCCAACTGTCGCGCTGGGCGAAACGGGTGTTATACGCTTTCCCGAAAGCGTTCAGTCACGAAGGCGGTTTGGTCGGCAACCCCGTCCGCGCGGATATTGCCAACCTGCCTGAGCCTGCCGAACGCTTCCAAGGGCGTGAAGGTCGTCTGAAAATCTTGGTGGTCGGCGGCAGTTTGGGTGCGGATGTGTTGAACAAAACCGTTCCGCAAGCTTTGGCATTATTGCCTGAGGCTGCCCGTCCGCAAATGTATCATCAGTCCGGCCGCAATAAATTGGGTAACCTGCAGGCGGATTATGATGCATTGGGTGTGCAAGCCGAGTGCGTTGAATTTATTACCGATATGGTATCTGCCTACCGCGATGCCGATTTGGTGATTTGCCGTGCCGGCGCGCTGACGATTGCCGAGTTGACGGCTGCAGGTTTGGGTGCATTGCTGGTGCCATATCCGCACGCAGTGGACGATCATCAAACAGCCAATGCGCGCTTTATGGTGCAGGCCGAAGCTGGTTTGCTGCTGCCGCAAACCCAACTGACGGCAGAAAAACTGGCCGAAATCCTCGGCGGATTAAACCGTGAAAAATGCCTGAAATGGGCGAAAAATGCCCGTACGCTGGCGTTGCCGCACAGCGCGGACGATGTGGTGGAAGTTGCCATCTCTTGTACCGAATAAGCAGGCAGACTTCGATTCAAGGCCGTCTGAAAAGTTGATTAACGGCGTTTCAGACGGCCTTTATTGCTTTTGTTAAAATTCCTTTACAATAAAAGCATAGCGCAGAAGCGGATAGCCCTTTAAAATAACGCCTTTACGCACTAAAAACCAACCGGAACGCAACGTTATGATGAAAAATCGAGTGACCAACATCCATTTTGTCGGAATCGGCGGCGTCGGCATGAGCGGTATTGCCGAAGTTTTACACAATTTGGGCTTTAAAGTTTCCGGTTCGGATCAGGCGCGTAATGCCGTTACCGAGCATTTGAGCGCTCTCGGCATCCAAGTTTACCCAGGTCATACTGCCGAACACGTCAATGGCGCCGACGTGGTTGTTACCTCTACTGCGGTCAAAAAAGACAATCCTGAGGTTGTTGCCGCATTGGAACAGCAGATTCCCGTGATTCCGCGCGCGCTGATGTTGGCAGAGTTGATGCGCTTCCGCGATGGTATCGCCATTGCCGGTACGCACGGCAAAACCACAACCACCAGCCTGACCGCTTCTATTCTCGGCGCGGCAGGACTTGACCCGACTTTCGTTATCGGCGGCAAGCTCAACGCCGCTGGTACCAACGCCCGTTTGGGTAAAGGCGAATACATTGTTGCCGAAGCCGACGAATCCGATGCCTCTTTCCTGTATCTGACGCCGATTATGTCCGTCGTGACCAATATCGACGAAGACCACATGGACACTTACGGCCACAGCGTTGAGAAACTGCATCAGGCGTTTGTCGATTTTATCCACCGTATGCCGTTCTACGGCAAAGCCTTTCTGTGTATCGACAGCGAACACGTCCGCGCGATTTTACCGAAAATTAGCAAACCTTACGCCACTTACGGCTTGGACGATACTGCCGATATCTATGCGACCAATATTGAAAACGTCGGCGCGCAAATGAAATTTACCGTTCATGTTCAAATGAAAGGACACGAGCAAGAGCCGTTTGAAGTTGTTTTGAATATGCCCGGCCGCCACAACGTCCTCAATGCGTTGGCGGCTATCGGCGTTGCGCTGGAAGTTGGCGCATCGGTTGAAGCCATTCAAAAAGGCTTGCTCGGCTTTGAAGGTGTCGGTCGCCGCTTCCAAAAATATGGCGACATTAAATTACCAAACGGCGGAACTGCTTTGCTGGTGGACGATTATGGCCATCATCCTGTTGAAATGGCAGCAACCCTTTCCGCTGCGCGCGGTGCATACCCTGAAAAACGTTTGGTCTTGGCTTTCCAACCACACCGCTATACCCGCACACGTGATTTGTTCGAAGATTTCACCAAAGTCCTCAATACCGTTGATGCGCTGGTGTTGACCGAAGTTTATGCCGCAGGCGAAGAGCCGATTGCCGCAGCCGATTCCCGCGCCTTGGCACGCGCCATCCGCATATTGGGCAAACTTGAGCCGATTTACTGCGAAAACGTTGCCGACTTGCCGCAAATGCTGCTGAATGTTTTGCAGGACGGCGATGTTGTGTTGAATATGGGTGCCGGCAGCATCAACCGCGTTCCGTCTGCATTGGTGGAATTGTCGAAACAATCATAATAAACGGGCATATTGGTCTTTGAGGGCAGATAGGTCGTCTGAACAATATTCAGACGGCCTGTATCAGTATTTAAGAAAGTGGAAATTATGCAGAATTTTGGCAAAGTGGCCGTGTTGATGGGCGGCTTCTCTAGCGAGCGCGAAGTTTCTCTGGATAGCGGCGCCGCTATTTTGGCTGCCTTGAAAAGCAAAGGCGTCGATGCCCATGCGTTCGACCCCAAAGAAACTCCGTTGTCTGAATTGAAAACACAAGGTTTTCAGACGGCCTTCAATATTCTGCACGGTACTTTCGGCGAAGATGGCGCGGTTCAAGGCGCGTTGGAACTGATGGGTATTCCTTACACCGGCAGTGGTGTGGCCGCTTCCGCGCTGGGTATGGACAAATACCGCTGCAAACTGATTTGGCAGGCCGTGGGTTTGCCTGTTCCTGAGTTTGCTGTATTGCATGACGACAGCGACTTTGATGCTGTTGAAGAAAAATTGGGCCTGCCGATGTTTGTGAAACCTGCCGCGGAAGGCAGCAGCGTCGGTGTGGTAAAAGTAAAAGAAAAAGGCCGTCTGAAAAGCGTTTACGAAGAATTGAAACATTTGCAGGGTGAAATTATTGCCGAACGCTTTATCGGAGGCGGCGAGTATTCTTGCCCGGTATTGAACGGCAAAGGCCTGCCGAGCATTCATATTATTCCAGCTACTGAGTTTTACGACTACGAGGCTAAATACAACCGCGACGATACGGTTTATCAATGCCCGTCGGAAGATTTGAGTGAGGATGAGGAAAACCTGATGCGCGAACTGGCCGTGCGTGGCGCGCAGGCGATTGGTGCGGACGGTTGTTCGCGCGTGGACTTCCTAAAAGATACGGACGGTAAGCTGTATCTTTTGGAAATCAATACCTTGCCCGGTATGACCAGCCACAGTTTGGTGCCAAAATCTGCAGCCCATACCGGCGTAGATTTTGCTGATTTATGTATTGAGATTTTGAAGACCGCTCATGTGGGATGATGCAGGCGCATTGGGTCGGCTGACCCGCCGGCTATTGGTGCTGATGACCTTTCTACTGATAGGTTCGGGCATAGCTTGGCTTTACAATTCCAAATATTTTCCTGTGAAACAGATTGCCATTCAGGGTAAGCTGAAATATGCTTCCAACAAAGAATTGCAAACCGTTGCACGAGAGCATATCAGGGGTAATATGTTCCGCGCCGATATTGATTCGGCGCAGGCCGCTTTTCAGGAATTGCCTTGGATTGACTCGGCAATGGTACGCCGCCGTTTTCCGGAAACCGTGGAAATTATCCTGACCGAGCGTGTGCCGGTTGCGCATTGGCGCGCTGGCGGCTTGGTGGACAGTAAGGGCAATGTGTTTGCCGCAAGTCTGAAACAGGACCTGCCTATATTTGAAGGGCAGCAGGGGACAGGCAAAGACATGGTCAAACATTATGCGGACTTTTCCGGTATTTTGAGTCCGTTGAAACTGACTATCAAAGAATTGATCTACACGCCGCGGTCGGCATGGTTGCTTGTATTGAACAACGGCATTACCGTGCGCTTGGGGCGTGAAAACGAAATCAAACGTTTGCAGCAGTTTGTCCAGATTTGGCCATCGCTGCTGCGTAAAAAACAAAGTCGTATCGAGTATGTCGATATGCGTTATAAGGATGGTTTTTCAGTCCGTTACAGGCCGTCTGAAAACCCTTCCGAGAGTGAATAGCCGATTAGACGTGAAGCAATCTTGTTTCAAAAATAATCAAACCGTCAGTCAGACAACATAGCGAACGAGCAATTATGGAACAACAACAAAATAAATATATCAGTGCCTTAGACATTGGTACGTCCAAGGTCATCGCCTTAATCGGCGAGATTCGGGAAGATAACGAAATCCACATTGTTGGCTTGGGTCAAAGCCCTTCACGCGGCCTGCGTGCAGGTATGGTGACCAATATCGACGCTACCGCGCAAGCCATTCGTCAGGCGGTAGAAGATGCCGAGCTGATGGCAGATACCAAAATTTCCCACGTTGTCACCGGTATTGCCGGTAACCATATCCGCAGCCTGAATTCACAAGGCGTGGTCAAAATTAAAGATGGCGAAGTATCGCAAGCCGACATCGATCGTGCCATCGAAACAGCCAAAGCCATCAATATTCCGCCTGATCACAATATCTTACATACCGTGGTTCAAGAGTACATCATCGACAACCAACCCGGTGTGAAAGAGCCTATCGGCATGAGCGGCGTGCGTTTGGATACCCGTGTACACATCATCACCGGTGCGAACACTGCTTTGCAAAATATCCAAAAATGTATCCAACGTTGCGGCCTGCAAATGGATCAAATCATGCTTCAGCCTTTGGCAAGCGGTCACGCCGTTTTGACTGAAGACGAAAAAGATTTGGGCGTGTGCGTCATCGATATCGGTGGCGGTACAACCGACATCGCGGTTTATACCAATGGCGCCATCCGTCATACTGCGGTTATTCCTGTTGCCGGCGATTTGATTACCAAAGACTTGGCTCAAGCCTTGCGTACGCCGCACAGTGCAGCCGAGTACATCAAAATCCATTACGGTGCTGCTATTCCGACTATGGACGGCTTGGATGAAATGATTGAAGTTCCTAGTGTTGGCGACCGTCAATCACGTCAAATTTCACGTCGTGTATTGGCTGAAATCATCGGCCCGCGTGTAGAAGAAATTTTGGAGTTGACGCTGAACGAATTGCGCCGCTCCGGTTTCCCAGAAGAAGTGCTGACTTCCGGTATCGTTTTGACCGGCGGTGCTTCTATGTTGACCGGTATTGTTGAGTTGGCGGAAGAAGTCTTCAACCTGCCGGCGCGTATCGGTGTTCCACAAGAAATGGGCGGCGTATCCGAGCGTATTCGTAATCCACGCTATTCAACAGCGATCGGCCTGCTTCAGACGGCCTATGCTGCCGAAGAGGGTGAGCAAACCAGCCGAACCGGTGCGATTGCACTGAATGATTCAGGCAAAAAAATGGGTCTGTGGGAAAAAATCCAAAGATTCTTCAGAGATAATTTCTGATAAAAGTTTTCAGGGCAGGCGGTGCAGCAACCGTTTGTCCTGAATATTTAAGTGGAATTAAACAGTTTTAAATAATTGCCAAGTGAATAATTTAAAACTTGTATATTTTCTGTTAAAAAATGTAGTAAAAATATAACGCCGACAGCCGAATGGTAAGAAGATTTTTGCCAGTATCTGAATACTTCTTATATAATACGGATAATGAGTTATTTTTGAACCGTCCTTATAAAGCGGGGCGCGGAGGATTATTGAATGGAATTTGTTTACGACGTAGCAGAATCAGCAACGAGCCCTGCTGTTATTAAAGTTATCGGTTTGGGTGGCGGCGGTTGTAATGCCATCAACAACATGGTTGCCAACACTATTCATGGTGTTGAGTTCATCAGTGCCAATACCGATGCGCAATCATTGGCTAAAAACAATGCGGCTAAACGCATTCAATTGGGTACAAACCTGACTCGCGGTTTAGGTGCCGGTGCAAATCCTGAAATCGGCCGCGCTGCTGCCCAAGAAGATCGCGAAGCCATCGAAGATGCCATCCGCGGTGCAAACATGCTGTTCATCACTACCGGTATGGGTGGCGGTACAGGTACTGGCTCTGCTCCTGTTGTGGCTGAAATCGCTAAAGAAATGGGTATCCTGACCGTTGCGGTTGTAACCCGTCCGTTTGCTTACGAAGGCAAACGCGTACACATCGCTCAAGCAGGTTTGGATCAGCTCAAAGAGCGCGTTGATTCCCTGATTATTATCCCTAACGACAAATTGATGACTGCTTTGGGCGAAGACGTGACCATGCGTGAAGCTTTCCGTGCGGCCGACAATGTACTGCGTGATGCGGTTGCCGGTATTTCCGAAGTGGTGACTTGTCCTAGCGACATGATCAACTTGGACTTCGCCGACGTGAAAACTGTGATGAGCAATCGCGGTATCGCCATGATGGGTTCTGGTTTCGCACAAGGTATCGACCGTGCTCGCTTGGCTACCGACCAAGCTATCTCCAGCCCGCTCTTGGATAACGTTACTTTGGATGGTGCACGCGGTGTATTGGTAAACATTACCACTGCTCCTGGTTGCCTGAAAATGTCTGAGTTCAACGAGATTATGCGTATCGTCAACCAAAATGCACACCCTGAAGTGGAATGCAAATTTGGTGCTGCCGAAGACGAGAGCATGAGCGAAGACGCTATCCGTATTACCATCATTGCTACCGGCTTGAAAGAAAACGGTACTGACAACCAACTGCGCGCTGCTGCTCGTACCCAACAATTGGTACGTGGTGCGGAAGAAACGCCTCAAGCTCAAAGCCAAAGCAGTGCTGAAAGCCTGGTTCGTACCAACCGCAATATCCGTTCTATGAATCTGACTGCGGCTGATTTCAGCAACCAGTCTGTACTGGATGACTTTGAAATTCCGGCTATCTTGCGCCGTCAGCAACATACTTCTGAGAAATAATCAGGATCATGTATGAAAAGACCTGCCTTAAAGGCGGGTCTTTTTTATTAGCAAAATAAACTTAAGGCCGTCTGAAAGTTTTCAGACGGCCTTAAGTTCAAATAAAGCAAATAACAAACTCACCCTTTATTTAGGATTTGCTTGTTTTCACCCTCACGACGCAACTCTTTAGGCAAGACAAATACAATGCTTTCTTCTGCACCTTCTCCTTCGCGTATGGTCTCGTGTCCCCAGTTTTGAATGGTTTGCAAGACTTCTCGAACCAAGACTTCGGGCGCAGATGCCCCGGCAGTGACACCGACCTTGGTTTTGTTTTCAAACCATTCTTTCTTCAGATAGGTAGCATTATCGACCATATAGGCATCAACTCCGCGCAATGCGGCTACTTCACGCAAGCGGTTGCTGTTGGAAGAGTTGGGCGAGCCGACAACAATCACAATATCGCATTCTTCCGCCAATTCTTTAACGGCAGTTTGACGGTTGGTTGTAGCGTAGCAGATGTCTTCTTTGTGCGGATTGCGGATATTGGGGAAGCGTTGGTTTAAAGCAGCAATAATGTCTTTGGTTTCGTCTACCGATAAAGTGGTTTGGCTGACGTAGGCAAGTTTGTCAGGATTTTTGATGTTCAGTCCGGCTACATCTTCCACTGTCTCAACCAAAAACATTTTACCCGGGGGCAACTGTCCCATCGTGCCTTCCACTTCGACGTGGCCTTTGTGGCCGATCATGATGATTTCGTAATCTTGCTCATCGAGGCGGGCTACTTCTTTATGAACTTTGGTGACCAGAGGGCAGGTGGCATCAAAAACGCGGAAACCACGTTGTGCCGCTTCTTCCTGTACGGCTTTGGATACGCCGTGAGCAGAGTAAATCAGTGTGGCACCCTTTGGGACACCCGCCAAGTCATCGACAAAGACGGCACCTTTTGCCCGCAGATTGTCCACGACGAATTTGTTGTGAACGACTTCATGGCGGACGTAAATGGGTGCGCCGAATTCTTCGAGTGCACGTTCAACAATGCTGATAGCACGGTCAACACCGGCACAGAAGCCGCGGGGATTGGCAAGGATAATGGTTTTTTGAGTCATGTGCGTTCCGTTTTCAGACGGCCTTTGTGTCGTTTGAAGGTGTTTTTTTGTGCAGCAAACCGTCTATTACCAAGCAAACTGCGCCAACGCAGATAAAGCTGTCGGCAATGTTAAATGCGGGGTAGAACCAGTTTTGCCAATAGAAAAGCAGAAAATCGACAACGTGGCCGTGAATCAGACGGTCAACCACATTGCCAATTGCGCCGCCGATAATCATGGCTGCCCCCAGTTTGCCCCAGCGTCCAAACTCATCGCGCCAGATGGCACGGGCCAAATACAGGCTGATGACGACGGCCAGACCTAAAAAGAAGAATTTTTGCCAGCCGCCTTGGTCTGCCAAAAAGCTGAATGCCGCGCCTGGATTATAGGCAAGCGTCAGGTCAAAAAAGTCTGGAATGATATTGAGGCGTTCGCCTTCGGTAAAGTGTTTCAAGATTTCCCATTTGCTCAGTTGGTCAAGAATGATGGCAACGAGGGAAAGTAAGAAAAAGGGCGTTTTTGCAGAAGAGGATGAACTCATGTTTTCAGACGGTTTATGTAATAAAGGGCTTATTTTACCTGAAAGCAGGCAGGAAGTGTTTGCGATGGCATCGACGTTAAGGCCGTCTGAAAATAGAAACGCCGCCACTTGAATGTATCAAAGGGCGGCGTGGCATGTATGTGAGGGCTTATTGGTTTTTAAGTAATGGGAAGCCCAGTTTCTCGCGACTTTCAACGAATTTTTGCGCAACGATACGGCTCAGTGCACGAATGCGGCCGATGTAGGTTGCGCGCTCGGTAACGGAAATGGCGCCGCGTGCATCCAAGAGGTTGAACGTGTGGCCGGCTTTGAGTACAAGCTCGTAAGCAGGTAGGGCAAGACTGGTGTCTTCAACTGCAAGCAGGCGTTTAGCTTGTTCTTCGTAGTTGTTGAATTGGCGCAAGAGCCAATCGGCATCGCTGTATTCGAAGTTGTAGGTGGATTGTTCGACTTCGTTTTGATGATAAACGTCGCCGTAAGTGACGATGTTACCATCAAGGGTTTTTGCCCAAACGAGGTCGTACACGTTTTCTACGCCTTGCAAATACATGGCGAGACGCTCGATACCGTAGGTGATTTCACCAAGTACAGGGGAGCAGTCGATACCGCCGACTTGTTGGAAGTAGGTGAATTGGGTTACTTCCATACCGTTGAGCCAAACTTCCCAACCCAAACCCCAAGCGCCGAGAGTAGGGTTTTCCCAGTCGTCTTCGACAAAGCGGATGTCGTGTACTTTAGGGTCGATACCCAATTCGCGCAGGGAGTCGAGGTATAGGTCTTGAATATTGGCGGGAGCTGGTTTGAGCGCAACTTGGAATTGATAGTAGTGTTGCAGGCGGTTGGGGTTGTCGCCATAGCGGCCGTCTTTGGGGCGGCGGCTGGGTTGAACGTAAGCGGCAAACCAAGGCTCCGGGCCTAATGCGCGCAGGCAGGTGGCTGGATGCGAAGTACCGGCACCGACTTCCATATCGAAAGGTTGGATAACGGTGCAGCCTTTGTCTGCCCAGTAGTTTTGTAATTTGAAAATAATTTGTTGGAAGGTGAGCATGGTGGATGGAATAGATTGGAATAAAGAGGGTATTTTACTGTTTTGAGCTTGTTTTGGATAGGCTGAAGGAAGCGGCGTAGGTTATTTGCTGTTCAATAGGTCTGAAAAAGGGTCGTCTTCTGAAGAAACAGTGTATTTTTCTTGCGCCCATTCGCCTAAATCAATGAGTTTACACCGTTTGCTGCAGAAAGGGCGGTAGGGGCTGTCGGTGTTCCAAACGACTTTTTTGTGGCAGGTCGGACATTTTACAACAGGAGCGGTCATGCAGTTTCTTTCAGAGTTTTTGCAATGGATTGATAGTATTGATGCAAATGGGCAACCTTGATTTTTGCTTCTTCCATGCTATGGGTATTGTCCAATACATCGTCGGCATGCAGCAGTCTGTCACGTCGAGAAGCTTGGGTGGCCATGATTTGACGCGTTTGTTCTTCTGAAAAACCATTGCGCTGGTGTACGCGTTTGATTTGGACGGACTCTGGAACATCTACAACCAAAATACGGTCGGTCTCCGCTTTAAATGCCGGATTCTCAATCAAAAGCGGTACATCGACAATGCCGTAGGCGGATGAGGCAAGTTTTTGTTTCTGCTGTTGGATTTTGTTTAAGATTAATGGCAGAAGCAGGTTTTCCAGTTGTTTTTTAGATTGAGGCCGTCTGAAAACTTCTTCCCGTAAAGCCATACGATTCAGACGGCCTTTATGATCAAAAACCTCATCCCCGAAAAGCTGGCGGATGGCAGGAAGGGCTTCGCCGTTTTCAGCGGTCAGTGAGCGGCTGATGGCATCAGCATCGATAATGGGTACGCCAAGTTCGGCAAACATTTGGGCGATAGATGATTTGCCACTACCGATACCGCCGGTCAAGCCTATCCATAATGTCATTATCGGAATCCTGATTGTACGAGCCACCATTGTACCAGTTGGGTAATAGGTGCATTGGCAACCAAAATAATCCATCCTGCCACAGCAAGACTGGGACCAAAAGCAAAATATTGGCCTTTGCCGACACGGGCGATGAGTGCGCCCACCAGCCCGACTAAGGCAGCCATGAAGATCAGAACAGGCAAAATTCCTACGCCCAGCCATGCACCAAGCGCAGCCAAAAGTTTGAAGTCGCCATTGCCCATGCCGATTTTACCGGTCAGAAGTTTATAGACGGCGCATAAAGTATAAAGGCTCATATAGCCTGCGATTGCGCCTAAAACGGCTGAATGCAGGGGCACGAATGTATCATTCAGATTAAACAGCAGGCCGATCCAAATTAGGGGCTGAGTCAGGCTGTCGGGTAAATATTGAGTATTGGCATCGATAAAGGTCAGCGCAATCAATATGGCAGTCAGAATGAATCCGCCAATAGTTGCCCATGACCAGCCGTATTGCCATGCGACAATACCGAATAAGACACCTGTCAGCAGCTCAATCAGCGGATAGCGTATGCCGATAGCGGTTTTGCAGGAGTGGCATTTTCCTCCCAGGAAAACATAGCTGAGGATGGGGATGTTTTGCCAAAGTTTGATTGGGCTTTTGCATTTGGGGCAGCGTGAATCCGGTTTGCGCAGATTAAATGGCTGTTTTTCTTCGTCTTTCAGCTCGATGCCCAAATGCTCTTTAGAAAATTGTGTCCATTCGCGTTCCATCATTATCGGCGTGCGATAAATAACAACGTTCAGAAAGCTGCCAATCAGTAATCCCAAAATAACGGCTAAAGGAATAGCGAATGGCGCAAGAACGGAGAGGGCGTCGATGGCAGAGTAAATACTATCAAGCATATCAACCTACGACATTACCCAAGTTAAACAGAGGCAGATACATGGCAATCAGCAAGATACCGATGAGCGAACCCAATACCACCATGATGATAGGCTCCATCAAGGCAGATAAGCGGGAGACGGAGTTGTCTACTTCATCTTCGTAGAATTCGGCTGCTTTGTTCAGCATATCGTCCAAAGAGCCTGACTCTTCGCCGATGGCTGCCATTTGGATCACCATATTTGGGAACATATCTGTACTTTGCATACTGGATGTTAGCGACAGGCCTTGGGTTACCTTGGCTCGAATATCTTGAGTGGCTTCTTCATAGAGAATATTGCCGGATGCGCCTGCAACTGAATCTAATACTTCCACCAAAGGAACGCCGGCTGCGAAGAGGGTGGAAGTCGTACGCGCCCAACGGGCGATGGTCGCTTTTCGGACGATGGTGCCAAAAACAGGCAGTCTCAAAATCAAAGCATCGATTCGTTTTTGGAAAGTAGGCGATTTTTCATGGAGTTTGTACAGGCCGAAGGCCGAAACAATCAAAAGGATGATCATAATCCAGCCGTAGTCGACGAATAAATCAGACAAGTTCATGACAAGTTGGGTAAGGCTTGGTAACTCTGCACCCATATTGGCATAAACTTCTTTAAAGGCAGGTAGCACAAACATCATCATGATGAAGATAAGCGCAATCGCCACCACGATAATGGCAATCGGATAGGTCAGTGCGGTTTTGACTTTTTTCTTAATGGCTTGGGTTTTTTCTTTATAGACAGCCAGTTTGTCCAATAAGCTTTCCAATACGCCGCCGGACTCGCCTGCGCTGACCAGATTGCAATAGAAGCGGTCGAAATATTTTGGATATTTGGAGAATGATTTGCCTAATGCGCTACCTTGTTCGACATCGGAGCGAACCTGCATCAGCATTTCGGTCATGCTCGGATTGGAGTGGCCGCGAGCAACGATTTCAAAAGCCTGCATCAGCGGCAAGCCTGCCTTCATCATCGTTGCCAGTTGGCGCGTAAACACCGTGATGTCTTCTTGGGTAATACGGCGTTTGCGTGCGGTTTTAACTTTGCTGATACGCAAAGGGCGAATGCCTCTGCGTTGGAGTTTTTTGCGTGCTTCTTCTTCGTCTTTGGCAACTACTTCACCACGGACAAGACGTTCGGTCTCGGTATTTTTTCCTTCAAATGTAAAACGCTTGCCTTTGCTTCTTGAGCCGAACAGACTTCTTTTTTGCTCTGCTTGAGCCATGAGTTATCCCTTGTTTGTAAGAAATAAAGCGGACTGTTTCCCCGTACCGCTTTATTTTAATTTTCGAAAATATGGCAGTTTAGTCATTGGTATGAGCAGTCACTTCTTCCAACGAGGTCAGGCCTTGCATGACTTTCATGAGGCCGGCACGACGCAAGTCTACCATGCCTTCCTGATAGGCCATGTTCATGATATCAACTTCTGTACCGTTGTTCATAATGACTTTTTGCATTTCATCGCTGACCGGCATGACTTCATAAATACCGATGCGGCCTTTAAAGCCTTTGCCGCGGCAGCTGTCGCAGCCAACCGGGCGGTAGAGTTTCCAATCTTGAGCCAAGTCTGCATCGGTAAAGCCGGCTTTTTTCAATGCTGGAACCGGCGGGCGCTCAACTTCGCGTTTGCAGTTTGGACACAGTCTGCGCAACAACCTTTGCGCCATAATCAGGCTGACCGAGCTGGCGATGTTGAAAGGCGCAACACCCATGTTCAAAAGGCGGGACAGCGTGGCTGGTGCATTATTGGTATGCAGGGTAGAGAAAACCATGTGGCCGGTTTGGGCGGCTTTAATGGCGATGTCGGCGGTTTCCAAGTCACGAATCTCACCGACCATAATAATATCAGGATCTTGACGCAAGAAGGATCGGAGTGCGGCAGCAAACGTCAGGCCTTGTTTTTCATTGACGTTGACTTGGTTGACGCCTGGCAGGTTAATCTCGGCCGGATCTTCTGCCGTTGAAATATTCACATCTTCTGTGTTCAAAATACTCAGGCAGGTATAGAGCGAAACGGTTTTGCCCGAACCTGTCGGACCGGTAACCAATACCATGCCGTAAGGGCGGTTGATGGCTTCCAGCAGCATTTCTTTTTGGAAAGGCTCCAAACCGAGCTGGTCGATATTGAGCGATGTACCATCGGAATTTAGGATACGCATCACCACTTTTTCGCCAAACAATGTCGGCAAAGTGCTGACACGGAAGTCAATCGGACGGCCGTGTTTATGGAAGGCAATTTGAATTCTGCCGTCTTGCGGAATACGTTTTTCGGAAATATCCAAACGCGCCATCACTTTGATACGCGATGCCAACTGGCCGCGTACGGCGACAGGCGGCTGTACGACTTCACGCAATTGCCCGTCCACACGGAAACGGACGCGCGCCATTTGTTCGTAGAATTCAAAGTGGATGTCCGATGCGCCCGCGTTCAGGGCATCGGATAAGGTTTTGTGGATGAAACGGGGGATAGGGCCGTCTTCAGCTTCTTCATTGTCGATATAAAGCGATTGCGATTGCTGCGTTGCTTCATGTTCGTCGTTGATTTCTTTCAGAATGGTTGTCGAACGTTGACCCAGCCATTCCAGCAATGAGCTGAGCTGGTCGTCGGGAACTACGACCAAGTCGACACTTAAACCTGAAGCAAAAGCGATTTTTTGAAAGTTTTGGATTTGGGTTGGATCGGATACGGCGAAATAAACCTTGCGTCCGCGTTTGAAAATCGGAATGCAACGGTTTTGCACCATTTGCTCTTCCGTCAGAATGTCGCTGACTACATTATTGCGCGGGTAGTAGTGCAAATCCAAAAGGGGATAGCTGAATACGCGCGCAACTAACTCCCCCAAAGCTTTAGGGGAGATGATGCCGTCTGAAAACAGGTTGGGCAGGATTTCTTTGCCTGATTGTAAAAGGTTGTTGTAATGTTCCGCTTGTTGATTTGAGATGGTCTGGCTTTGAACCAAAACACGCAATAATCCGACACTCATTTTATTTTCCGTTTCTTGTGCAGTTTTCCCTTTAATTTAGAGGAAAGCCGTATTATTTTATCATTATTATGATTAAAGCATATATTTAATTATGCAAATCTGCTTAAGTTGCAAAGACATGCTTCTGCTTTAATTGTATTTTTATTTCAGACGGCCATTATAAAGCAAGGAGAATAGGCGTTAAACTCGATATTTTTGGATTATGATGAAAAAACAACAATTTTGTCGTATGAATCCAATCAATAACGAAATTATATTTCATGTTGCTATTGCTTGTTTGGAGATGGCAGAAAAGGTTGTTTTGATGGACAGACGGTTGGAATTTGAAATATGAAAAGGCCGTCTGAAACTGAGCAATCAGGTTTCAGACGGCCTTTTAGCTATTTAAATCCGATAGGATTGATTAGGCTTTGTTTTTCAGACGGCCATGCAATTCCTGTACGCTGTACACGCCCAAGTGTTCGCGGCTTTTTGCGCCTTCGCTCATGGCTTCGCCGCCGGCGATGGTGGTGTATTGCGGTACGCGTTGGGTGAGGGAGGTGCGGCGGATACTGTGGCTGTCGGTAACAGATTGTACTGTGCTGCCGACGGTGTTGACCACCAGTGCGATTTCGCCGTTTTTAATTGCGTCCACGATGTGTGGGCGGCCTTCCTGCACTTTGTTGACCGCTTGCACGATGATGCCGTGTTCTTTCAAGTATTCGGCGGTACCGCGAGTGGCGCAGACACCGTAGCCGAGTGCTTGGAAGTTTTGTGCGGTTTTGACGATGAGCGGTTTGTCTTCGTCGCGTACGGCGAGGAACACTTTGCCTGTTGTGCTCAAGCGTTCGCCTGCGCCGAGTTGGGCTTTGAAGTAGGCTTCGCCGAAGCTTGCGCCTACGCCCATGACTTCGCCGGTAGAGCGCATTTCAGGGCCGAGAATGGTGTCCACACCTGGGAATTTGATGAATGGGAACACGGCTTCTTTAACGGCGTAGAAGTCCGGGATGACTTCTTTTTCTACGCCTTGCTCTTTCAGCGAAATGCCTGCCATCACGCGTGCGCCGACTTTGGCGAGCGGTACACCGGTGGCTTTGGATACGAACGGTACGGTACGGCTGGCGCGTGGGTTTACTTCCAGTACGAAGACCACGCCGTCTTGTACGGCAAACTGTACGTTCATCAAGCCGACCACGCCCAGTGCGTATGCCATGGCTTTGGTTTGACGGCGGATTTCGTCTTGAATTTCTTCGTCCAAAGAGTATGGAGGCAATGAGCAGCCGGAGTCGCCGGAGTGGATACCTGCTTGTTCGACGTGTTGCATGATGCCGCCGATAACGACATCTTGGCCGTCTGAAACGCAGTCTACGTCCACTTCGATGGCGTTGTTCAAGAAGAAGTCGAGCAATACAGGGCTGTCTTCGGAAACTTGTACGGCTTCGCGCATGTATTTTTGCAACTCTTCGGCAGAGTGAACAATCTGCATGGCGCGGCCGCCGAGTACGTAAGAAGGACGGACAACCAACGGATAACCGATTTCTTCGGCTTTAACGAGGGCTTCTTCTTCGTTGTGGGCGATGCGGTTAGGCGGTTGACGCAGACCTAAGTCGTTCAACACTTTTTGGAAGCGTTCGCGGTCTTCGGCGGCGTCGATGCTGTCGGCAGATGTGCCGATGATGTTCACGCCGTTTGCCACCAATGCGTTGGCCAGTTTGAGCGGGGTTTGGCCGCCGTAATGCACAATCACGCCCCATGGGTTTTCGGTGCGGACGATTTCCAATACGTCTTCCAATGTCAGCGGCTCGAAGTATAGGCGGTCGCTGGTGTCGAAGTCGGTGGACACGGTTTCGGGGTTGCAGTTGACCATGATGGTTTCAAAACCGGATTCGCGCAGGGCGAGTGCAGCATGAACGCAGCAGTAGTCAAATTCAATACCTTGGCCGATACGGTTTGGACCACCGCCGAGAATCATCACTTTTTTACGATCGGAAGGACGGGATTCGCATTCTTCTTCGTAAGTGGAGTAGAGGTAGGCGGTTTCGGTGGCAAACTCGGCGGCACAGGTATCGACGCGTTTGTAAACCGGATGCAGTTTCAGCGAATAGCGGTGTTCGCGGACTTCTTTTTCACTTACGTTCAACAATTGTGCCAAACGTTTGTCAGAGAAGCCTTTGCGTTTCAGACGGCGTAAAGCGGCGTAATCCAAATCTTGCAACTGGCCGTCTGAAACCGATTTTTCTTCTTTCACCAAGTCTTCGATTTGCGCCAAGAACCAAGGATCGATGGCGCAGATTTCGTGGATTTCTTCCAGTGTGAAGCCTGCACGGAACGCATCTGCTACAAAAAGCATACGCTCAGGGCCCGGGTTGGCCAGTTCGCGGCGGATTTCCGCTTTGTCTTCGCTGCGCGGATTGAAGCCGCACAAGCCTGTTTCCAAGCCGCGCAGGGCTTTTTGGAAGCTTTCTTGAATGGTACGGCCCATCGCCATCACTTCGCCTACCGATTTCATCTGAGTGGTCAGGCGGTCGTCTGCGGCAGGGAATTTTTCAAATGCGAAACGCGGGATTTTGGTCACGACATAGTCGATGGAAGGCTCAAACGACGCGGGCGTGCGGCCGCCGGTAATGTCGTTGCGCAACTCGTCCAGCGTAAAGCCGACCGCCAGTTTGGCCGCTACTTTGGCAATCGGGAAGCCCGTTGCTTTAGATGCCAACGCGGAAGAACGGCTCACGCGCGGGTTCATCTCAATGACAATCATCTCGCCGTTTTCAGGGTTTACCGCAAACTGAACGTTTGAGCCGCCGGTATCCACGCCGATTTCTCGCAACACTGCCAACGAAGCATTACGCATGATTTGGTATTCTTTATCGGTCAATGTTTGTGCAGGCGCAACAGTGATGGAGTCGCCGGTATGCACGCCCATCGGGTCGAAGTTTTCAATCGAGCAGATAATGATGCAGTTGTCGTTTTTATCACGTACAACCTCCATCTCGTACTCTTTCCAGCCGAGAACGGATTGCTCAATCAGCAACTCATGCGTAGGCGAAGCATCAAAACCGCGTTCGCAAATTGCTAAGAACTCGTCTTTGTTGTAGGCAATACCGCCGCCCGAACCGCCCATCGTGAAAGAAGGACGAATCAGGGTAGGGAAGCCGACCTGTTCTTGCGCTGCCAAAGCTTCGTTCATGGTGTGGCAGACAAAAGATTTCGGGCAAGACAAACCGATTTTTTCCATCGCTTCTTTAAAGCGGCCTCGGTCTTCTGCTTTGTCAATCGCGTCTTCGGTCGCGCCAATCAGCTCGACGTTGTATTTCGCCAATACGCCGTTGCGCGCCAAATCCAGCGCACAGTTCAGCGCAGTCTGGCCGCCCATGGTAGGCAGAATCGCATCAGGTCGCTCCTTGGCGATAATTTTTTCCACCGTCTGCCACATAATCGGCTCGATGTAGGTAACATCCGCCATTTCAGGGTCGGTCATGATCGTGGCAGGGTTGGAATTCACCAGAATGACTTTATAGCCTTCTTCACGCAAAGCCTTGCAGGCCTGTGCGCCCGAATAGTCAAATTCGCAGGCCTGACCGATAACGATAGGGCCGGCGCCGATGATAAGGATGGATTTTAGGTCGGTACGTTTGGGCATGGGTGGGTCTCTTTGGGTTGGTTATTCAATATTTATAAGTGGTTTCAATCCGATAAATATATTCTTTGTCGTCAATCCAAACTGTAAACAATTCGTTTGGCTGTATTTTTTTCTCGCCTAAATTAGTATGCCAAATTTCAGTATCGAATGAACCAAAATTAAATTCACTGGCAGCTTTATCTAAAATGAAAGGATAAGTATTTTGTGCTTGTTTATGTTCTCCAAACCATCTTCCTTCAATAATTTTATTATTTTCTAATGCAGTCAGAATAATAAATTTATCTTCATTTTGAGGGCTGGCATTATCCAGCCAAACAGCAGTAATTCTTGAAAATTCCATTTCTCTATCCACAAAGATTGAATGACAGAAAGCAAGCGTAGGTTGGGTTGAAAACCCAACACAAACCGCTTAATTGTCTAAAGCATCGGGTTTGCTAACCCAGCAAGCTGTAGCCCACATGTAGGGTGTGTGCGGTACGCACGCACGCGTTCTCCATTTTTCCTGCAATTCCAACCTACCGCGTGCGTGCCTTGCGGCACATACCCTACCGATGGGTTCAAAGGTCGTCTGAAAAAATGCTCGCGGCGTTTGTTCCATCTGCCTTTCGATAAAAAGCTACCTGAAAAATTCCTGCCGTTGATATTTTGGTGACTCTTTTTCAGACGACCTTTTGCATTTTTATGTTGCACAGGCCGTCTGAAAACTTCCTTAAAAACTAGTGACAAACGTAATCAAGCCCAAAATGATGCCTGGGGCGTTCGCCAGCATGACGGGGTAGTCGCGTTTTTCTTTCAAAAAGCCGTAGGCAACCCATAATGTGCAGTTGATGGCGGCAACGAGGGGTTGCAACGGCGAGCCGGGGTTGCCGGCAAGGTTGTTTTGGATTTGTGGGATATAGGAAACGTACATACCGACGGCGGTTAGGGTGGCGACGACGGATAGAATGCGCATTTGCTTTTCTGTCATGGTTTTTCCTTTCTGATTAGAGGGTTGGGTTTCAGACTGTGTAGATGTTGAGAGAGTGTGTACCTGAATTTATATTTTTTGAGGTTTGGTTTTCAGACGGCCTGTTGTTGAGTTGAGTGTGGCCGTCTGAAACAATCAGCTTTATTGTTTTGCTGCTTTGATATTGTCAATGAATTTGTCGAACAGATAACCGACGTCTTGCGGACCCGGGCTGGCTTCGGGGTGGCCTTGGAAGCAGAACACGGGTTTGTCTGTCAGTTCGATGCCTTGTAAAGTGTTGTCAAACAAGGATTTGTGGGTAATGCGTGCGTTGGCAGGCAAAGTGTCAGCATCAACGGCGAAACCGTGGTTTTGGCTGGTAATGACGACTTTGCCGCTATCCAAATCTTGTACTGGATGGTTGGCACCGTGATGGCTGAAGCGCATTTTCAGGGTTTTTGCGCCGATGGCGAGGCTGATCAGCTGGTGTCCCAAACAAATGCCGAAAATCGGTTTGCCGCTTTCCATCAGTTTTTGTACGGCTTTGATGGCGTAGTCGCAAGGCTCAGGGTCGCCGGGGCCGTTGGACAGGAATATGCCGTCAGGATTGAGTGCCAACACGTCTTCCGCGCTAGTTTGCGCCGGAACGACGGTCAGGCGGCAGCCGCGTGAGGCGAGCATGCGCAGGATGTTAGTTTTGACACCGAAATCGTAGGCGACAACGTGGTAAGGCTGTTCGGAAGGGGTAATGAAACCTTTGCCCAATTCCCATTCGCCTTCGGTCCATTCGTAAGTTTCTGTGCAGGAAACTTCTTTTGCCAAGTCTTTGCCGACCATGCTGCCGAATGCGGCAATCAGTTCTTGTGCTTTTTCAACGGTGGCATCTGCACCGGTCAAGATTGCACCGCCTTGTGAACCTTTTTCACGCAACAGGGTGGTCAGGCGGCGAGTATCGATATCGGCGATGGCGACAGTTTTATTGCGTACCAAATAGTCGTGCAGGCTTTCGGATGCGCGGAAGTTGCTGTGCAAGAGCGGCAGGTCGCGGATAATCAAACCGGCGGCGTAAACGCTGCGGCTTTCTTCATCTTCAGCGTTGGTGCCAGTGTTGCCGATGTGTGGATAGGTAAGGGTAACGATTTGTTTGCAGTAGGAAGGGTCGATCAGGATTTCCTGATAGCCGGTCATGGAAGTGTTGAACACGACTTCGCCGGAAGTCGAACCTTCGTAACCGATTGATGTGCCGTGAAATACGCTGCCGTCAGCGAGAACGAGAAGAGCCGGAGTGGTCATGATGGAATCCTGTTTGCCTGATGATGGTCGGTTCGAAAAAAATGGTCAGGCCGTCTGAAAAATAAAAATTGTTTACAAAAAAGACAGCCTTCGGAAATCTCGGCTAAAAAAAAACACGCTCCGCAGCATTGATTTTGCTGTGTAACGTGCTTTTTCAGACATAGCGGTCTATGCCGTAGAAGCAGTGTATTTTAAGTCAAAGTAATAGGAATTTCAAGCGTAGAGCCAATAATCGATAATTTAAAAACGTTTTATCTTTACGGTACAGTCCCTTGCTTTTGGAATGCCTGATGAATAAGGTTGAACTAAATATTCAGTCAGGCCGTCTTAAAACTGAGCAGGCAGATTGTTTCATTTTTGTTGTGTTTGAAATGCAGGTGTCGGGAAATTCAGCCGAATCAAACATGAAACAGGCTGTTTATGCTAGAATCGTAACCTTATAAAAAATAAAAACAACGTCATTTTTAGCTGAGATTATCCGATGAAAAAAGAACACATTATGCAAAACGCTCCATCAGGCCGCCATCGCCTCATTCATGCAAGCGTCGCTTCCGCTTTAGCGCTTATCAGCATTTCCGTTCAGGCAAATACGCAGCAATTTGCCCAAACTCCTTTTTACCTGCAAAACAAAACCGACGTCAGCGGCCAACCCAAAGTCAAACACAATATTATGTTTTTGATTGATGACTCGGGCAGTATGCAATGGAATGTACAAGGTAAGGAAACATCTGTACGGGCTGATAAAAGAATAACGATTACTAAGGAGGCCCTAAAATCGGTATTGAAAGAGTATGGCGAAAAACAACGATTCCAGTGGGGTTTGCAAACTCTGCATAACAATGGTCGTACTGATACTCCAGATGAGGGGGGCTTTACCGATGATTGGAAGGATGTTCAAAGGAGGGTAGATGGCATTGATCCTGGCCATGCTACGCCAATCACGCGCCGCTACTATGAAGTAGTCAAAAACTTTGTGATGCCCAATATCAAATACCGTTGTCAGAAGTCTTATGTGATTGTGATGTCGGACGGCGATGCCAATATGAGTTGTAGTAACCAGATTCCAGGTGAAGATCCTCGTTTATCTCGTAATACTAACTTCAACTACGATAGGGATTATTACTATTCAAACTATTACCGCGATATTGAACGTAGTGCGGGTACGTCTGCATACCAATATTTTGGTCCGTCTGAAGTGAAGGCTAATGATGATAGCTATGGGAAAGGTAAATTCTTTAATGGTGGAGGTCGTATCAAAGGATACTTTGATTTTCTACCTTATCAATATGATAATGATTTTGGCTTGCCTGAGAATGAAAAGAAATTGCTATGTCAATCTAGTAAATATAAGCATGAGTATGATCCTAATTATGGTAGGTATATGTGGGTAGCTGCAGGCGAAATTATTGTTCCTTATTGGGATAGGAACTATAAGGATGAAAAACGCGGTATGCGTTTCTTTAGCCAGACTTTGGCAGAAAAAGACATTAAAACAGCAAAAGACGGTTCAGATGCTGCGGGTAAGAGCTGGGATGGTGATCCAAGCGATCCCAAAGGCATAGATTACAGCAAGCAATTGGTTCAGACTTTTACTGTGGGTTTTGGTGAGGGGATCTCTGAAGTTGGGAGAGAGTATCTGGAAAAGGGTGCGAGCCGTCCAGACTGGTATTTTAATGCTGCGAAAAAAGAAGATTTGCTTGAAGCCTTTAAAACCATTGTCGACAATATTGAAAATGACAGCAAAAATACGAAATTTGAAGGAGTATCCTCTACTGCTCCGGCAACGACCAGTATGGGTATTCCCGATATGGCGGCAACGGTTCATTTGAATACCGGCTCTTGGAGTAGTCAATTGCGGTTTTATAAATTGAACCGTGATGGTACACCTATCAATACGACTGAGTTTGTTCAGCCATCATTTAATAACCGCCTTACTTTGGTTAATGACGGCAGTAAGACCTATTTCATCGATAGAGTTGCAGATAATGAGGCTTCAAATGCCGATTTTGGCATTTCAGACGGTAGTGCGAAAGATAAGTTGGAATGGAAAAATGCATTGCTGAAATGGACTGGCCGAGTAGGTAGTGATGAAACCATCAAAGCGGATGCAGAGACAAAAGGTTATAGCCAGTCTTATCGAATTCGTCCGACAGATTCTGCTGATTCAAGTAAAGATGAACGTAATTTAGGCGATATTTTAGATGGTTCGGTTGCAGCTATTGGCGATAAGCGCGACAACCGTCAAGAGTTTTTGGTCTCTGCTGCCAATGACGGCATGGTACATATTTTCCGTAATGGTACGCCTAGCAATCCTTATGACTTGAAACTCAGCTATATTCCGGCAGGCATGGAGCGCGAGGACGATCAAGGTCAAGCGACAACTTTGGGCAAGGTTCTGAAAGATATTGCACGCGATGGTTACGGCTCTGGCACGCCGCACCGTTATATGGTTAATGGTGGCTTTGTTCTCCGCCAAACACCTGATAAGCAAACCTTTATGTTTGGTGCGATGGGTCAAGGTGGACGCGGTGCGTATGCGTTGAATATTGGTGCGGTAGCTAACAGCGATCGTAGTGGTTGGAATACGACTGTGCCTTTGTTTGAAACAAAAAAAGGCTTTGACAATAAGCTGGGTTATACCATTGGTTCGACACAAATCGGCCGTGTTTCCATCAAACGCGATACCACTCCGGTCAATCTGGAATCGAATGTGCGTTATGCGGGCTTCTTGGCTAGCGGCTATCGTACTGAGGATGTGAACAGTGCCGACAATGAAACGGCTTTGTATGTTTATGATATGACAGGGAAAGAGGCAGGGACAAAAAATACTGGTACTAATGTTTCTTCTTCTAAAGCCGGCAAGCTCTTAGCTAGAATTCCTGCACCGAATGGCAAAGGCGGCCTCTCTACCCCTACTTTGGTAGACACCGATTTTGACGGTATTGTTGATATTGCTTATGCCGGTGACCGTTACGGCAATATGTTCCGCTTCGACTTGAGAGGTAAAACCGAGTCTGAATGGTCGGCGCAAATGATTTTCCAAGGTTCGGGGAATCAACCGATTACGTCTGCGCCTGCGGTATCACGTCGTGGTAAAGATAAGTATGTCGTTATTTTTGGTACGGGTAGCGAGATTTATCAGAATGAACTAGAAGGTACTAACGGACAAATCAATGCCGTTTACGGTATTTACGATGATGTATCTACTGATGCGGTTTTGGCAAAAAGTAGTGAGTTGGAACAGCAAACCAGAGAAAGTGACGACGAACATATTTATGTCAGCGACAATAAGGTTGGTGAAGGTAAAAAAGGCTGGAGTCTGACTTTAGATCCGAATGAACGTGTGACTGTCAAGCCGACGATGATTTTGCGTACAGCTGTTGTGACCATCCGCAAGTATGAAACCAAAACAATTCATACTGACTCTTCTAGTACCGATGTTTGTTTACCGGACAGTACATCCACACAAACGACAGCGAAAACGATTATTCTGGGTGTAAATGCTGAAAATGGCGGTCGTTTGGGCTTGCGTGATGCGCGTATCTCCAGCAAGGATCGTACATTTATCAAACGCGAGAATAATGGCCAGATTTATTACGCCAACGGTATGACTTTTGATGGTGTTATCAACTTTACTTATATAAATTCCAGCAAAGCCGATGATTCTCCGGTAACTGCCGATGGCGATAGCGGCGGCACGGGTACGGATAAGGAGTTGAACGCTACGCCGAGCGTGCCAAACAATAAATGTTTTGCAACCAAAGGCGATCGCAGTCTCTTGTCTAACCAGCTGGTTAGCCTGGAAGTACAAGGCCGTACATGCGGACTCAAACGCATCAGCTGGCGTGAATTGTTCTTTTAATTGGTAAGGATTAAGCATCGAGGCCGTCTGAATTTTTTCAGACGGCCTTTTCTGTTGAGTGGTAGTAATTGAGAGATGCTGGATTAAAAAATGGAAAACTTTGTTTGTGGATATAACAAGCTTTGATCAAATTGAGAGCTTGGATAAAGTTAAATGACAGACTTAGGCTATTCTTTTTTAATTTTCTACTATTTGGCTAAGAAGTTAAAAGGCCGTCTGAAAAATATCTTTTCAGACGGCCTTTGATTTAAAAAGAGCTAATCAAGGAGCGCATTGTTAGATGCTGTTTTTAATAATTTTCCGCAGAGTGGATAGTTGCCGGCGGCTGACGGGCAGCGGGGTCGGAATATCGAGAATTTTAGCGCCCCATGTGGATGCGTATTCGTCGTTTTCGTCGTCGTCCAGTCGAATCAGGCTGTCGAGGGTGTGGCGGAAGACGAGGGCATTGCGATGGATGCGGATGACTTTGTCGCCCAGCAATTCTTCCCAGTAAACCAAGGTCTTCGGTAATTCGTAGCTGTGGCCGTCGCCGGTAAACAGATAGACGGTTTTGTGTTCCGCCATCAGGTAACGCGCCTGTTGCCATGGGATTTCAACCATGCGTTCGCGGTTGTACACTTTGAAATGGGTGAAACTGTCTGCTTTTTCGCGGTTTTTCTCGATGATGCGGTCAAGCGCGGTTTGCAGGCGGGTCATTTTGATCGGTTTGAGCAGATAGTCTGCGGCGGCCAG
Organism: Neisseria sp. HMSC068C12; assembly: GCF_001814095.1. Taxonomy (NCBI): domain Bacteria; kingdom Pseudomonadati; phylum Pseudomonadota; class Betaproteobacteria; order Neisseriales; family Neisseriaceae; genus Neisseria; species Neisseria sp. HMSC068C12. The sequence goes on from NZ_KV814801.1 coordinate 370,544, forward strand.
CTCAAACGCGCGCAGGGCGTGTTCTTCGTAGGCTGTGGTGAATACAATTTCCGGCTGGCGTTTGGCGGTACGCTTAATGCGTTCGACAAACTCGAGACCGTCGATTTCCGGCATGCCGATGTCGGCAAATACGATGTCGACTTCGTGGACACTCAGCCACTCCAATGCTGGCATGGCATGGTGAAAGACGTTGAGCAGTACGACATTGCACTCTTCCAATAATACACGTAAGCGTTCTGCTGCTAATACTTCGTCTTCTACAATAATGGCACTTGGCATAGCGGTATTCTTTTTGTTGTATCGTGGGAGATCTGCCGCGCTTTGTCATCCTCAATAACGCGTCAGCCGTATGTTGTTACAACCTTGAAATTATCAGTTTGTGACAATTTTAGGAAATTTTTAAAATATACATGATTTTTCGCTTCTTGGGCATGGTTTGGGATGAGTCGGAAGATTACTTACATAATTTTATGAAATATTGTAATACCCAGAGTAATTTTGTTGTAATCATGCTAATTCAGTCCGTGATAATGGACGATTTTGGGATTTTGTCCATTTGCCAGTGTGCCACCGCCCAATCGAGCAATTCCTGCGGACGGTTCATAGCAGGTGCATCGGGCAGGTTGAGGTAGGTTAGGACTTGGCGGAGAAGTTGTTCTTTTTGATTCAAATCCAAAGCCGGGGCAAGGGTTTGTTTCGACCATTTTTGCCCTTGGCTGTTGGTCAATAGGGGAAGGTGTGCGTAGGCCGGTGTGGGAACGCCGAGGCATTGTTGCAGATAGATTTGGCGTGGCGTGGAAACAAGCAAATCTTGACCGCGGACAATATGGGTTATGCCTTGGTCGGCATCGTCAGCAACCACGGCAAGCTGATATGCCCAATAGCCGTCGGCACGGAGCAGGACGAAATCGCCGATATCGTGTGCCAGATTTTGTGCGTAATGTCCGACAATGCCGTCTGAAAAACCGATCACGCGATCGGGAACTTGAATGCGCCATGCCGGAGTTTTGTTTTGCGTATCGGGTCTTTGCTGAGGATTGCGGCAACGGCCGTTATATACAAATCCGTCTGCGCCATGTGTTGCCGCCGCCTGCCAGTCTTTGCGGCTGCAATAGCAGGGATACACCAGCTCGGCTGCTTTGAGGTGGTCGAGGGTGTCTTGATATAGGTCGTAACGGCGGCTTTGATAGACGACTTCGCCATCCCACTCAAAGCCGAAGGCTTCAAGCGTGCGCAAAATGTCGGCGGCGGCGCCGGGCATTTCGCGCGGGGGGTCAAGGTCTTCAATGCGGACCAGCCATTTGCCCTGATGAGCGCGCGCGTCGGCATAGGAGGCGACGGCGGTCAGTAGGGAGCCGATATGAAGCAGGCCGGTAGGGCTGGGGGCGAAACGTCCTATATACATGGCAGGGTGGTTTTGTAGGGCAGGGGAAGTATGCCTGCACGGTATTCAAATCGTGATAGAAAAGGGCGTGCCGTACACGCCCGAATTTGGGTTTCAGACGGCCTGAGACTTTTCAAAATGATTTAAGTTTCTCGGCCGTCCGTTCAATCCGCTTAAGCCAAGGGAGCCAGTAGTTTGGCGAAAGCGTCTTCAAATTGTTTCAAACCGTCTTCCTGCAAACGAGTTGCCAAAGTTTCGACATCAATGCCGAGTTTCGCGGTTTCGGCAAGCTGCGCTTTGGCTTCGTCCACACCTTCGGTCAAAGTAGCTTTGGCGGTGCCGTGGTCGATAAAGGCTTTGAGTGTGGCATCGGGAACGGTGTTGACGGTATGGGCGCCAATCAGGCTATCAACGTACAACGTGTCAGGATAGGCAGGGTTTTTCACGCCGGTAGATGCCCATAAAAGTTGGACGCGGTTGGCACCTTTTTCGGCAAGTGCGGCAAATTCGCTGCTGCCGAAGTATTGCGCCCAATCTTGATAGGCGGCTTTGGCCAGTGCAATGGCGACTTTGCCTTTGAGGTGGTCGGGCAGGGTGGCGTCCAATGCGGCATCGACACGGGAAATAAAGAAGCTGGCGACAACTTGGATATGGGAAACGTCGTGTCCTGCTTCCAAACGTTTGGCAATGCCGCGCGTGTAGGCCGCATAGGCTTTGAGGGTTTGGGCGCGGGAGAAGAGCAGGGTCAGGTTGACGCTGATGCCGTCTGAAACGAGGATTTCAAGCGCTTCGATGCCTTCGTCGGTTGCCGGTACTTTAATCATGACATTTTTACGGCCGATGGCGGCGTGCAGGCGGCGCGCTTCTTCAACCGTGCCTTGTGCGTCTTTGGATAATTCAGGCGAAACTTCGAGGCTGACGAAGCCGGTTTTGCCGCCGGTGGATTCATGTTCGGCAAGACATACGTCGCAAGCGGCTTGTACGTCGGCAACCGCCATGGTTTCGTAGCGTTGTTTCGGGGTCAGGTTTTGCTGTTTGAGTGCGGCTACTTTATCGGCGTACAGGGCATCTCCGGCAAAGGCTTTTTGGAAAATGGCAGGATTGGAAGTTACGCCACACACACCTTGCTTCAGCATTTCTGCCAATTCGCCGCTTTGTACCAGCGAACGGGAGAGATTGTCCAACCAGATTTGTTGTCCTAATGCTTTAACGTCCGATAAAATAGTCATCTCTGATTCCTTTTACATAATAGGTTTGTTTGTGAAGTGGCGGTAATGCTACGCCGATTCGATGAATTTGAACAGTTTACAGCCGATTAATTTGGGCAAAACAAACCTAAATTCAAGCACGAAAGGTGGCTTTGATGGCGGAAAACACACTTTATCTCGACTGGGCGCGCGATGTATTGGATACGGAAGCCGAAGGTTTGCGCGAAATTGCGGCGGCTTTGGACCATGATTTTATCCGTGCGGCGGAAGCATTGTTGCACTGCAAGGGCAGGGTCGTCATTACCGGCATGGGTAAGTCCGGACACATCGGCCGCAAAATGGCGGCAACCATGGCTTCTACCGGCACACCTGCGTTTTTCGTCCATCCTGCCGAAGCGGCACACGGCGACTTGGGCATGATTGTGGACCACGATGTCGTGGTTGCCATTTCTAATTCCGGCGAAAGCGATGAAATTGCGGCGATTATTCCGGCGTTGAAACGTAAAAACATCACGCTTATTTGTATCACTGCCCATCCGACTTCGACCATGGCGCGTCATGCCGATATCCATATTACCGCGGCGGTTTCCAAAGAAGCTTGTCCGCTCGGCCTTGCACCGACTTCCAGTACGACCGCCGTGATGGCCTTGGGCGATGCGCTGGCGGTGGTATTGCTGCAGGCGCGAGCGTTTACGCCGGATGATTTTGCTTTGAGCCATCCGGCCGGAAGCTTGGGCAAACGCCTGTTGCTGCGCGTGGCGGATATCATGCACAAAGACGAAGCCCTGCCAGCCGTTTTGTTGGGCACGCCGTTAAAAGAAGCCATTGTCCGCATGAGTGAAAAAGGCTTGGGTATGTTGGCGGTAACCGATGCCGAAGGCCGTCTGAAAGGCGTATTTACCGATGGCGACTTGCGCCGTCTGTTTCAAGAACGCGACAGCTTTGCCGGTTTGAAAGTGGACGACATCATGCACGCCTCTCCGAAAACCATCTCTGCCGATCGTCTCGCCACCGAAGCTTTGAAAGCCATGCAAAGCGGCCATGTGAACGGTTTGCTGGTGGTCGAAGAAAACGGCGTGCTGATTGGCGCGCTGAACATGCACGATTTATTGATGGCACGAATTGTCTGAATCGACGGCAAAAACGTTTTCAGATGGCCTTATGCTAGAATAGGCCGTCTGAAACAAGGAAACCTTATGCAAAACCTCTCTTCCGACCTGCAACAACGCGCTTCAGGCATCAAACTGCTGATACTGGATGTGGACGGTGTTTTGACCGACGGCCGCATTTTTATTCGCGACAACGGCGAAGAAATCAAATCGTTCCACACTTTGGACGGACATGGTTTGAAAATGCTTCAGGCCAGCGGCGTGCAAACGGCGATTATTACCGGCCGCGATGCGCCTTCCGTCGGTATCCGCGTGAAGCAGCTCGGTATCAACTATTACTTCAAAGGCATTCATGACAAACGTGTCGCCTACGCCCAATTACGCGAACAGGCCGGTGTGGAGGAGCATGAGTGCGCCTTTGTCGGCGACGATGTTGTCGATTTGCCCGTGATGGTGCGTTGCGGATTGGCGGTCGCCGTCCCGGAAGCGCATTGGTTTACTTTGCAATACGCCCATTATGTAACCCGACGTTCCGGCGGCGCAGGCGCGGTGCGTGAAGTGTGCGATTTGATTATGCAGGCGCAAGGTACGCTTGAACCTGCTTTGAAAGAGTATGTACGATGAAAATCAGATGGCGTTACGGAATCGCCTTTCCGCTGGTGTTGGCCGTTTCACTCGGCGCACTGGCGGCGTGGCTCGGCCGCATCAGCGAAGTGCAGGTCGAAGAAGTCGTCCTCAATCCGAATGAGCCGCAATATTCGATGAAAGGCATCAACGGCAAACGTTTTGACCAAGAAGGCCGTCTGAAAGAAAACCTGAGCGCGGTCGATGCCGTCCAATATCCGAATAGCGCAGACGTGCATTTGGACAAACCACATCTTTCGTTTTACCGCGACGGCAGCCTGCTGTACGAAGTCGGCAGTGACAAAGCAGCGTACAATATTCAAAACAAGAAAGTCGTTTTTGAACAGAATGTTGTCTTAAACAAAGCGGCAGATGCCAAGCGTTTGGCCGGCATCGTCAAAACCGAACGCTTGAATGTCGATACCGAGGCGCAATACGCCCATACCGACAGCCCCGTTACTTTCCAATACGGACAGTCCAGCGGTCAGGCAAACGGCATGACTTATGATCACAAAACCGGTTTGCTGAATTTCCCTTCCAAAGTGAAAGCCACAATTTATGATACAAAAAATTTGTAAAACTTTAGCCCTTGTTGCCGTTTTTGCCGCCAGCCCGGCCTTTGCCCTGCAAAGCGACAGCAAGCAGCCGATTCAAATCGAAGCCGACCAAGGCTCGCTTGACCAAAACAACCAAAGCACCACCTTTTCCGGCAACGTCATCATCAAACAAGGCACGCTCAATATCCGTGCCGGCAGCGTGACCGTTTCGCGCAACGACAAAAGCGAGCAGTTGATGAAAGCCACCGGCTCGCCCGTCAAATTCAGCCAAGAGTTGGACGGTGGCAAAGGCGTAGTCAACGGCCAAGCCAATACCGTCATGTATTCTTCCGCAGCCAACCTCGTTACTCTGTCCGGCAATGCCAAAGTACAGCGCGGCGGCGATGTGGCCGAAGGTGCGGTCATCACTTACAACACCAAAACCGAGGTTTACACCATCAACGGCAGCGCCAAATCCGGTGTGAAATCCGCCGCCAAATCCGGCCGCGTCAGCGTTGTTATCCAGCCGTCCAGTACGCAGAAAAACAAATAAGAAAACACACAAAAAGGCCGTCTGAAAAAGTTTCAGACGGCCTGAGGTCAATATCGAAAGTCAACAGAATATGAGCGCAAACAACAGCCGTCTTGTGGTTCAAAACCTGCAAAAAAGTTTCAAAAAACGCCAAGTCGTCAAAAGCTTCTCCCTTGAAATCGAAAGCGGCGAAGTCATCGGCCTGCTCGGCCCCAACGGCGCGGGTAAGACCACCAGCTTTTACATGATAGTCGGCCTGATTGCCGCCGATGCAGGCAGCGTAATGTTGGACGGCCAAGAATTGCGCCACCTGCCCATTCACGAACGCGCCCGCCTCGGCGTTGGCTATCTGCCGCAGGAGGCCTCGATTTTCCGCAAAATGACCGTGGAACAAAATATCCGCGCCATTTTGGAAATCAGCATGAAGGACAAAAGCCGCATCGATGCCGAACTTGAAAAACTGTTGGCAGATTTGAATATTGAGCGCCTGCGCAACAACCCTGCGCCGTCCTTGTCCGGTGGCGAACGCCGCCGTGTCGAAATCGCGCGCGTGTTGGCCATGCAGCCGCGTTTCATTTTGTTGGACGAACCTTTTGCCGGCGTTGACCCGATTGCCGTCATCGATATTCAGAAAATCATCGAGTTCCTCAAATCACGCGGTATCGGCGTATTGATTACCGACCACAACGTGCGCGAAACCCTCAGCATCTGCGACCGTGCCTACATCATCAGCGACGGTACGGTATTGGCTTCAGGCAAGCCGGATGATTTAGTCAACAATGAACAAGTCCGTTCGGTTTATTTGGGTGAAAATTTCAAATATTGAATGCATATTTGACGGTATATGAGACCCTCATTTCAATTGAGGGCGGCTATAAATATTGGAATAATCACTAAAAATACAAATATAATACCGATAAACTAATCTTTCAGACGGCCTGCCGTATAAAGGCCGTCTGAAAAACTATCCATACATTTCGAATTAAACACTATGTCTTCACTCGTCCTTAAACTCAAACAGACCCAGCAGCTCAACCAGCGGCTGCAACAGTCTCTGCGCATCTTGCAGATGTCGGGTCTTGAGCTTGAGCGCGAAGTGGAAGACTGGTTGTCAGACAATCCTCTGCTTGAGCGTCCGGAAAGCGATGAATTTGCCGATAGCGGGCTCAACCGTGCGGTAACCATGCCGCGCGCAGGTCAGCAGTTGAGCGGCGACGATGCCGAAGATATTTGGAGCAACATCGCCGAAGAAGAGGATTTCAAACACTATCTGCATGCCCAAGTGTGCGAGCATCCGCTCTCGCAAGTGGAAGCGGCCTATGTTCACGTCTTGATTGATTTTTTGGACGAACAAGGCTACCTCACCGACAGCCTCGAAGAAATTATCGACCACACGCCGTTGGAATGGATGCTGGACGAAGAAGCCCTGCAAAACGCGCTGGATGTATTGCAAACCTTTGAGCCGCCCGGCGTGGCGGCGGCGGATTTGACCGAGTCGCTTATGTTGCAGTTAATGCGTTTGCCGGCTTCTCCTGCCCGACAAATGGCCGCGCATTTGGTGCAAAGTTCGCTTCAAGACTTAGGCAAAAACCGCAAACAAAACGTTCTGCGTTTCCGCAAACTTTATCCCGATACCGACAGCAAAACCATAGAAGCCGCGCTCGATATGATTGCCGGGCTCAATCCCTATCCAGCCTACGGCTTCGCCTCTGCCACGCCTACGCCTTATATTCAGCCTGACGTTTGGGTCAAAGAGGGCAAGGACGGCTGGGAAGTCATCAGCAACGAAGCGGCTTGGCCGAAGCTGCAGCTCAATCAGGAATATTGCGACCTGATGAAATCAGAGGAAGAGGGCGCACCGGAGTGGAAGGAAAAAATCAACGAAGCCAAGCAGCGCATTGATTCTTTGGAGCTGCGTAAAAGCACTGTCCTCCGCCTTGCCGAGTATATCGTCAAAAATCAGGAAGATTTTTTCATCTTCGGAGAAATCGGCCTGTCTCCCATGCTGATGAAAGATGCCGCCGCCGAATTGGGTTTGGCGGAAAGTACCATCTCGCGTGCCGCCAATCAGAAATATTTGTCTTGCCCGCGCGGCCTGTTTGCGTTACGCTATTTCTTCACACAGGCAGTCAATGCCGATGATGATGGCGAAGGGTTCAGCCAAGGCGCAATCAAAGCCGTATTGAGCCAGTTGATTGAAAGTGAAGACAGCAGCAAACCCTATTCGGACGAGACCCTCGTCAAATTATTAAAACAACGCGGCATTGAAATTGCCAGACGTACAGTTGCTAAATATAGAGAATCATTAGACATCCCACCGGCACACAAACGAAAATTTACCGAGTAGATATATTCCGATCCGTTTTGACGGACTAACCAACCGAAGGAGCTGTATCATGAATCTGAAAATCACCGGTCTGAATTTTGATGTTACCGAAGCCATCAAAAACTACGTTTCCGACAAGTTGGCACGAATCAGTCGCCACGCCGACAACATCATTTCCGTGACCATCACGCTCTCGGTGGAAAAAGTCAGCCAGAAAGCCGAAGCCGATGTGCATTTGGCAGGCAAAGATTTGCACGTTGAAGCGATTGAACAGGATATGTATGCCGCGATTGATGTTTTGATGGACAAACTCGACCGCGCTGTTTTGAAACATAAAGAAAAAAGCGGCGATGTCCGCAGTACTGTCAAACCTGCTGCCGAATAAAGTTTTTGTATGATAAAGGCCGTCTGAATATTCAGACGGCCTTTTGTTTTGCTAGATGTTTTAGACTGGCAATCTAGTTACTCACTTTTTCACCATTCCACGGTGCCACTTTAAACAGCAGCAACATGCCCGGTATGCCCAAAGCGAAACACAGCCAGTAGAAATTGAAGTAGCCCATCGCTTCAATCAGATAGCCTGCCGAAGCATTGATAAATGTACGTGGAACGGCTGACAGGCTGGTAAAGAGGGCTAATTGTGTGGCCGTAAATGCAGGATTGGTTTCACGAGCCATGTAGGCAACAAACGCCGCTGTACCCAGACCTACGCCCGCTGCTTCTGCCCCAATCACGGCCGCAAGCATCATTTGCTCTGTCAGTGTGATGGTTTCAAACTTGCCAAAATTTGCCAACCAAGCAAAGCCTAGAATAGTAACCCATTGCGCCACGCCGAAAATCCACAAAGCTCTATTGATACCGAGCTTTATCATCCAAATACCGCCTACAATACCGGCAATGACAGCAGGCCATAAACCGGCATTTTTGGCGATGAGGCCGATGTCGGTTTTGCTGAAGCCTATGTCCAGATAAAAAGGTGTAGCCAAAGAAGTGGCCATGCTGTCGCCCAGTTTGTAGAGAAAGATAAACAGCAATACCAATATGGCCTGTTTGATTCCTTTGCGGGAGAAGAACTCACTGAAAGGGTCAGAGACTGTTTGGGCAAATGTACGCGACACAGATGGTGGAATGTCAGGCTCTTTAGCTAAAAACAAGGTCATCAGCAGACCGGGCAGCATAAATAGTGCAGTAATGATGAATACGTTGTGCCAAGGCATCAAGTCGGCCAAAATCAAGCTGAGCGATCCGGGTACCAAAGCGGCGATACGGTAGGCGTTGACGTGGATAGAGTTGCCTAAGCCTAATTCTTCATCTGACAAAATTTCGCGGCGAAATGCATCCAATACAATATCTTGGCTGGCAGAGAAAAAAGCGACCACCAACGATAAGCCCATAATTACATATAAATGCTGAGCAGGATTTAGGAAGGCATAAATGAGCAAGGTCAGCAGCAAACCAATTTGCGTAACCAGCATCCAACCGCGTCGCCGTCCTAAAAAAGGTAATCTGACCAAATCAATGACGGGAGACCAGATAAATTTCCAAGTGAAAGGCAGCCCGATAAGTGCCATCAGGCCGATGGTTTTCAAATCGACATGTTCGCTGCGCAACCATGCCGGAATCAGGTTGATCAGAAAATAAAGCGGCAACCCCGAAGTGAAGCCTGTGAAAATGCAGATCAGCATTTTGCGCGAGAAAATTCGCTGCATAGTGCTGGTTTGGGGTGCGTTGGTCATAGTGGAATCAATAAAAAAGAAAAGGGATATTGTAGCAAAGATGGGGGATATGGCGAATGAACTTCTGCTATCTTTATTGAATAATAAAAGGCCGTCTGAAACTTTGACAAATTAAGTTTCAGACGGCCTTTTGTTGGAACAAGCCGATAGGTTTTTGAAATGTCCGTAAGACAGGCAGATATGTTTGTTTTACGGATATTTTATTTTCAGACGGCCTTCGATGCTGCGTTGCAGTTGCGGTAGAAGGCAATCAGACCGTTGGTGGAGCTGTCGTGTGCCGGGGTGCCGCGTTCGAGTTCGGGTTCGATGGTTTTGGCCAGCTCTTTACCGTATTCCACGCCCCATTGGTCGAAGGGGTTGATACGCCAAATTACGCCCTGAACGAAGGTGCGGTGTTCGTAGGCTGCCATCAGCATGCCGAGGTTGAAAGGTGTCAGGCTGTCGATGAGCAAGCTGTTACTCGGACGGTTGCCGGGGAATTCTTTTTGCGGCGCAAGACGGTCGCGTTCGTCTTGGGGCAGTGCGGCCAATTCGACTTGTACTTCGTCTAAGGTCTTGCCTTTCATCAGCGCTTCGGCTTGGGCGAAGGCATTGGCAACAGTAAAGCGGTGTTGGCGGTGGTTGCCGTAGATTGTGGTCATGGGGACGATGAAATCAACGGGAATCAGACGCGTACCTTGGTGCAGAAGCTGGAAGTAGGCATGTTGGCAGTTGACGCCTTCATCGCCGAAGACAATGCCGCCGGTGGTGCAGGAAACGGGTTGGCCGTCTGAAGTACGCTGTTTGCCGAGGCTTTCCATATCGAGCTGGTTGAGCCATGGGGTAAAGAGGCGCATATTGTGGCTGTATGGGACAACGGTTTGGCCGTCTGAATGTTGGAAGTTGTTGTACCAAACATTGATGAGTGCCATCAGGACGGGAATGTTGCGGCGGAATGGGGCCTCGAAGAAATGGGTGTCCATCGCGTGTGCACCGGCCAGCATTTTGCGGAATGCTTTTTCGCCGACTGCAACCATCAGCGGCAGGCCGATAGGCGACCAGACGGAATAGCGGCCGCCGACCCAGTCGGACATAGCAAAGACTTTGTCGGGGGAGATACCGAAATTTTGGGCTGCGGCCACATCGGCGGAAATGGCGCAGAAGTGGCGGTAGATGCCGGAATCAGGCAAACCTGCATCACGGTACCAAGTACGCGCCGCATAGGCATTGAGCAGGGTTTCTGGTGTGCGGAATGATTTACTGGCAATGCTGAATACGGTGGTTTCGGGGTTGAGACCGAGAAGGGTTTGGGTCAGGTCGGCATCATCGGAGTTGCTGACAAAGTGGACGCGGATGTTCTGCCAATAGGGTTGCAGCGCCTGTGTGGCCATGCGCGGGCCTAAATCGGAGCCGCCGATGCCGATGTGAACCAGGTCGGTAATCGGTTTGCCGGTAATGCCTGCGTGGGTGCCGTCTAAAAGTTGGCGTGCGAACTCGAGTGCGCGGTTGAGTTCGTGATGAACATTGGGCACGATGTTTTCGCCGTCAACGTAAACAGGTTTGGCATTGGCAGGCAGGCGCAGAGCAGTGTGGAGAACGGCGCGGTGTTCGCTGGTGTTGATTTTTTCACCGCTGCTCATGGCCTGCATATATTGTGGCAAATCGGCTGCTTCGGCCAGTTGGCACAATAAATCAAGGGTATTTTCATCCAGACGGTTTTTGCTGTAATCAAATAACAAACCGTGCAGAATTTCGTGCATATTGTTGAAACGTTCGGCATCTGCAGCGAAACGTTCGCGCAGGGTAACGTGTTGCGTATCGGCATGATGGGCTTCCAAGGCCTGCCATGCGTCTGAGTATGCGGTCATCTCGTTTCCTTAGTATGTAACGGTAAAATAAGCAGGATAGATAGGTATTTCCTGCTTTTTTGTAGTGGCTTGTAGTTTAACAAATTTGAACAGGTTTTGGGAGGTGGCGGGGGTGTTTTTGTTTAAGAAATGTATGCAAAATGAAAAAGAAATGATTGATTATCATCAAGTTTCTGTAAAAAAAAGGGGTATGACACCGATGTCTGCTGTGTTATCCTATGTAACATTATTGAAATCTTGTCGGGACGGGTCCGTAAGATGGCTACAATTTATGATGTCGCTGCTTATGCCGGGGTATCTCCCAAGACGGTCAGCCGGGTGATTAACGGCGATGCGCCGGTCAGTGATAAAACCCGTTCTAAAGTAGAAACAGCGATTGCTGCTTTGGGCTATATCCCGTCTTCTGCGGCGCGGATTATGCGGTCACACCGTTCCGGCTTGGTCGGTCTGATTACCGGCGCCATTTCGCGGACAGGCGAGAATACGGGCGGACACGGCATACCGGATATGTTCTTGATTAAGGGCATTCAGCAGCAGATTCGTGCACAAGGCAAGATTTTGATGATTGCCGACATCGACAACAAGCCAGGGCAGCCCGGTCAGATGGAGCCGCTGATCCGTACCTTTATGGAGCATCGTGCCGAGGGGATTTTATATGTGGCCGGTTTCCATCAGGAAGTATTGCTGCCGGAAGTGCCCAACCGTTGCCCGATGGTGTTGGTCAACTGTTTCGATTTGGCAGGTACGCCGTCGGTTTTGCCGGACGATGAAGCAGGGCAGTATGGCTTGGTGCGCCGGATTATCCAAAGCGGACACAAACGGATTGCTTATGTGACTTTGCAGCCGGGCGTAGAAGCAACGAGATTGAGATTGGCCGGATACCGCCGGGCTTTGGCGGATGCGGATATTGTCTTCGATCCTGATTTGGTGCAAACTGGTTATCCTGACTTCAGCAATGACAGCGGATCTTTGATTTCGGCTATTTTGAAACTGTTGTCTTTGACGCTTCCGCCGACGGTCATTTGCTGCGGTAACGATGAAATGGCAGTACGCGTGTACGGGATTTTGAGGACGCGCGGCGTGCGGGTTCCCGAGCAAGTTTCGGTTGCCGGCTATGATAACCACAGCGCGATTGCGGAGACGCTGTTTCCGCCGTTGACCAGTACCGAGCTGCCTTATCTGCGCATGGGCGCGATGGCGGCGGATTTGCTGTTTCAATACATTGAACACCCGACCGGCTCGGTTCAGTCAGTCAAGGTCGTTGGGGAAACCATCTGGCGTCAGTCTGTGATTAATAAATAGTTTCAGACGGCCTGAAAATAAGGGGTATACGGATTTAATGGTTGATGGGGCACCTT
>NZ_KV814802.1:0-203 GCF_001814095.1 Neisseria sp. HMSC068C12
TGCGGGCTTCTTGAATCCGTCCGATTTTGTCGTAGACGTAATTAAGGACGCCGCTTCTTTGGTCGGCGCTTTGGATCAGGTTGCCGGCTTTGTCGTAGGCGTAGCGGCGGTTGACGGCGCCGCCGGCCAGCGGGTTTTGTTTGCTGCGGGGTGTTTGTGTGCCGCTCCAGACGGTACGCTGGCTTTTCAGACGACCCATGGGG
>NZ_KV814803.1:0-522 GCF_001814095.1 Neisseria sp. HMSC068C12
CTGTTTGCCGAAGTCGATTCCGGCTGCGGCATTTTCCAACTGGTCGCACAACTCGACCGCAACGGCCGCCATATCCGCCTCTGCTACAACGACAACGGACTGCCGCACAGCATTTACGACGGCAGTGGCCGACACTTTCAGCCCGTATTCTCCTCCATCCGTCTGCACGACAACGATCCCGACTTCGACCCGGCCGGAGAACGGGACGTATTCGTTTCCGAAGACGAACGTTTCTACGTCAACCGCCTTACTTCCGTCACCTTCAACGGCAAGGAATTGGTGCGCTACGACTACGACGGCTGCGGCAATTTGACCGCCGTTTACGGACGAGACGGCAAAAAACTGCGCGGTTTCGCCTACCGAAACCACATCATGGTCGAACATAGCCAACCCGACGGACTGGTGTCCCGCTACGAATACGACCGTTACGACGCCGACGGCAAAGTGCTTAAAAGCAGCAACAACCTCGGTGAAGAATGGACGTTCGCCTACCGCAAAGACCATACCGTCGTTACCGACGCA
>NZ_KV814804.1:0-224 GCF_001814095.1 Neisseria sp. HMSC068C12
TATTGTTCTACTTGTGGATTTTTAATCACATCGTTACATAAGAATGTCGGCAGACGGGTCAAACCGATGAACTCATTGAGTTTGTGGAAGTGCATGTATAAAGCATCCACACCTTTACCTTCGAAGAAGTCGCCTTCGCGAGTAAAGGCTTCAATCGGGGCATTCCAAGTAAGCGAGAGCATGTGTTTTTTGCCTTGCAACAAACCACCTGTGCCGTAGCCTTC
>NZ_KV814805.1:0-215 GCF_001814095.1 Neisseria sp. HMSC068C12
CGTTACGAACTCGATCCCTTAGGCCGTCTGAAAAAACAAATTGCCGCACTCAACGAGCTGACGCAGATCGAAACAGCGAAAAATGCAGTAACATCGGCTTATGCCGTCAAACGCAGCTACGGCTACGACCGCACCGGCAACCTGATCCACAGTACCGACCAACGGACGGGCACGACCCGGTTTGAATACGACAAACTGGGCCGGATTACCAAAGC
>NZ_KV814806.1:0-231 GCF_001814095.1 Neisseria sp. HMSC068C12
TCGGTCGAGGATGTCGTAGGCAAAGCGGTAGCGCGCACCGTTTTCATTGGTGAGGCCGACTAAGCGGCGGGCTTTGTCGTAATGGTAGCCGAAGGTATGGCCCAGCGCATTGGTGCGTTGGGTCGGCAGACCGTCTTGGCCGTATTCGTAGGAGGTGGTGTGGCCTTCGCCGTCGGTATGGGTGGTCAAACGACCTGCAGCATCGTAGCCGAAGGTCTCTTTGCTGCCGTC
>NZ_KV814807.1:0-257 GCF_001814095.1 Neisseria sp. HMSC068C12
TAGATGTCTTGGCCGTTGGCGCCGGTCGTTTTCACCACATCTTTGATGTTGGTGCCGGCTGCAACCTCGGTACGGGCGGCGGCGCTTTGCTGTTTCAGCTGGCTGTAGTTGACGGCGTCGGTGTCATCGGTACCGGCGGCAACGTTGGTCACTTTGTTGCCGGCGGCATTGATGCCTGACTTGGTCACACTCGGGCCACCGGTAATGGTGAGGCCGTCTGAATTCAGTTTGCTGTCGCCTGCGGTGACGCTGTCAAC
>NZ_KV814808.1:0-121212 GCF_001814095.1 Neisseria sp. HMSC068C12
TGCTGGTGGTGATGCTGCTGGTTTCGATCTTGGCGACGTAAGATATTAGGCCGTCTGAAAGATACTTAAGATTAGCTTTCAGACGGCCTTGTTGTAAGATGAATTTTTGATATTGGCGTACTTTTTTAAATACAGATAAAATCCCTGCTAATTATTTATAACGATATTTTTAGGATACACAGTGCTTGCTTTGGATTATTGTCATCAAAAGGTTGCCGAAAGCCATTCCAGTTTTTTATCCGGCTTTCGTTTTTTATCGGTAGAAAAACGGAATGCGATCACTGTTTTATACGCTTTTTGTCGCGAACTAGACGATGTAGTTGATAGCTGTACCGATCCAAATGTAGCTCAGATAACGTTGAACTGGTGGCGCAGTGATTTGGAGAAAGTGTTTAATAATGAGATGCCTGAGCATCCCGTTCATCAGGCTTTAAAAGATATTCGGGAAAATTTTGACTTGCCGAAGAATGAATTTGAGGCCTTGATTGATGGCATGCAGATGGATTTGGAGCAGGCTCGTTATGGTAGTTTTGATGAATTAAAGCTGTATTGTCACCGTGTTGCCGGAGTTGTGGGGCGTCTTATTGCGCGGATTTTAGGTTTTTCCAATCTGAAAACTTTGGAATATGCGGACAAAATGGGCTTGGCTTTGCAGTTGACGAACATTATTCGTGATGTGGGCGAAGATGCGCGACAAGGAAGAATTTATCTGCCGATAGAGGAAATGCAGAAGTTTGACGTACCTGCCAACGTAATTATGCAGTGCAAACCGACAGAAAATTTTGCACAATTGATGCAGTTTCAAGTGAATAGGGCGCGTGAAACTTATCGTGAAGCGATGTTGCTTTTGCCGGCTGAGGATAAGAAATCACAAAAAGTCGGCCTGATTATGGCGGCTATTTATTATGCGTTGTTGAATGAAATTGACCGTGATGGTGCGCAAAATGTGTTGACTTATAAAATTGCGATTCCTTCTCCCCGTAAAAAACGTATTGCTTTGAAAACTTGGCTGTTTGGATTTAAACCATGAAGACTAAGCGTCCAAAAATTGCTGTAATTGGTGCCGGTTGGGCAGGTTTGTCTGCGGCGGTTTCCCTGATTCATCGAGCCGATATTTCTTTGTTTGAGGCTGGGAGACAGGCTGGCGGTAGGGCGCGTAGCATAGCTGGGAAAGATGGTGGATTCAGCTTTTTGGATAATGGGCAGCATATCTTGTTGGGTGCGTATCATGGTGTTCAAACTTTGATGCAACATATCGGCGTTCAACCTGAATCAGCCTTTTTACGCCAGCCTTTGCGATGGTACATTCATGAGGGATTGCAGTTTCAGACGGCCTCTCTGCCTGCGCCTTGGCATTTGCTTGTCGGTATCCTGCGTGCTAAAAATCTTTCTTTTTCATTGAAAATCAAATTGCTGTCGGATATGTCGGCATTGCAACGTTGGGCTGATCATCATAAAACCGATTTGACGGTTGCAAAGTGGTTGAGAACACGAAATGTTCCGCGCAGCCTGCTTGGGCAATTTTGGCAACCTTTGGTTTGGGGTGCTTTAAATACGCCGTTAGAACAGGCATCGTTGCGCATTTTATGTAATGTATTGAATGATGGCGTGTGGTCTGAAAAGGCGAACAGCGATTATCTTTTGCCTAAGCAGGATTTAGGGCGGATCGTAGCCGAACCGGCTTTGGATTTTCTGCACAAGCATGGTGCAGAAATACATCTTGAAACTCGTATTTCCCATTTAAACCATCATATCGATGGCCGAGTTGAAATCAATGGCGAAGTATTTGATGCGGTTGTTTTGGCTATTGCACCATATCATGTTGACGCACTTCTGCCTGAAGATACGCCTGACTATATTCAGACGGCCTATCAATCGTTGCATTACCATGCGATTACTACGGTTTATTTGCGTTATGCACAAGCAGTCAAACTACCTGAGCCTTTAACGGGATTTTTTGATGGTGCGGCGCAATGGGTGTTACATCGGGGGGCGTTGGGTTTGCCGGATAATGAAGTCGCGGTCGTCATCAGCGTTTCCGATTACACCGAGGCACGGAAGGATAAAGATTTAGCCGAGAAAATTCATGCGGACATTAAGCGGATTTGTCCGGATTTGGGTACGCCTGAAGCCGTACGCATTATTACTGAAAAACGCGCGACTACGGCGGCAACGGTTGATTTTGTACAACCTGATTTCTCATGGTTGCATCATCGCCGTATTTATCCAGCCGGCGACTATCTCCATCCGCGTTATCCGGCAACATTGGAAGCTGCGGTTCAGTCGGGCTTTGCTGCGGCTGAAAAACTTATGCTGGATTTGCGGGTTGAATAAACTGAGGCCGTCTGAATGTTCAGACGGCCTTTTTGACTTTACAAAACTTACCAAGCCGATACAATATCCAAAACCATAAAGTTCAAGGAAAAGTCATGACGACATTAGCGAACAAAACCATCTTGATTACCGGCGCATCCCAAGGCTTGGGCGAGCAGGTTGCCAAAGCCTATGCGGCTGCCGGAGCGACTGTCATTTTGGTGGCGCGTCATCAAAAGCGTTTGGAAAAAGTATATGATGCCATTGTGGCTGCGGGCAGCCCTGAGCCGTTTGCCATCTGCTTTGATTTGATGAGCGCGGAGGAGAAAGAGTTTAAGCAATTTGCGGAGACTATTGATGAAGCGACCGGCGGAAAATTGGATGGCGTGGTACATTGTGCCAGCTATTTCTATGCCTTGTCGCCATTGGATTTTCAAACCGTATCGGAATGGGTCAACCAATACCGTATCAACACCGTTGCGCCTATGGGTTTGACCCGTGCGCTGTTCCCATTGTTGAAGCAATCCGAAGATGCTTCTGTGATTTTTGTCGGCGAAAGCCACGGCGAAAAACCGCAAGCCTATTGGGGCGGTTTCGGTGCCTCCAAAGCTGCGCTCAATTATTTGTGTAAAGTGGCCGCGGACGAGTGGGAACGTTTTGACAACCTGCGTGCCAATGTTTTGGTGCCGGGCGCCATCAATTCGCCGCAACGTATTAAATCGCATCCGGGCGAATCGAAAAGCGAACGTAAAAACTACGAAGATGTCCTGCCGCAATTTATTTGGTGGGCAAGTCAAGAGAGCAGGGGGCGGACAGGCGAAATCGTCTATCTGTAAATCTACCTGCTCAGAGTGGTTTGAGAACATGAGGCCGTCTGAAATCTATATTTTCAGACGGCCTTTAACTTATTGAGTTTTATATCTAAATAATGTTGAAGTGTAATGTTTGACGTTTTAGCAGGCAAACATCAGGCTGGCACAAAATTAGATATAGTAATCTAAGTTATAGTTGTATTGGATAAATATGACGGAATTTGACTTTATCAGACAATATTTGCAGCGACAAAAATCGGAAGGTTTGATTTTGGGCATAGGGGACGATGCCGCTATTATTCGCCCAAGTAACGGATTTGATTTATGTTTTAGCGCTGATATGTTGGTTAAGGGCAGACATTTTTTTGAAGATGTTTCACCTGAAGATTTGGCATGGAAAATGCTTGCAGTAAACTTATCCGATATGGCCGCTATGGGTGCCAAACCACGTTGGGTGTTGCTCAGTGCTGCGCTGCCTGAATTGAATCAAGACTGGCTCAAACGTTTTTGCGATAGCTTTTTTGCTTTGGCCGCGCGTTTTGATACGGTGTTGATTGGTGGCGATACCACCAAAGGCGATTTGGTCTTTAATGTAACAATAGTAGGTGAAGTTCCGACAGGGAATGCCCTGCGGCGTGATGCGGCCGAAGTCGGCGACGATATTTGGGTATCGGGTCGGTTGGGTTTGGCTGCCGCTGCTTTGAACAAACATCTGGGGCATTATCAATTACCGTCTGAAATCATGGCAGTTTGCGATGATAAATTGCTCCGTCCGGAACCGCGCGTTTCATTGGGGCAGGCATTGTTGCCGTTTGCCCATGCCGCGCAAGATGTTTCAGACGGCCTGGCTCAAGATGTGGGGCATATTTTAAAAGCCTCTGCTGTCGGGGCGGAAATATTTGCCGATTGTGTGCCGTCGTTGCCTGAATTGAAAAACGTTTTGTCGCGCGAACAATGGTTGTCGGCGGTATTAGCCGGCGGCGATGATTACGAACTGATTTTTACTGCTGCTCCAGAAGATAGGGAACGCGTTTATCAGGTAGCGGAACAAAGTGGCGTACCGGTCGCCCGAATTGGTAAAATGACTGACTCAGGCCGTCTGAATATTTTGGATGCCGAAGGCGGCGTATTGGAACTGACTTCTTTAGGATTTGATCATTTTGGCTGAACGTAAACCTACTTTTTCTTGGCTGTTGCACAAACCATTGTGTTTTTTAGGATTCGGTTTTGGCAGCGGCTTGTCGCCGGTTGCTCCGGGTACGGCCGGAACGCTGGCAGCATTACCTCTGGCTTTTGTATTGTGCCTGTTGGGCATAGACGGCTGGATATTGCTTTTATTGTGTATCGCCTTGTTCTTCTGGGGTATCCGCATTTGCGGTTATACCGAGAGGGAGCTGGGTATTCAGGATTACGGCGGTATCGTCTGGGATGAAATTGTCGCGATGCTGTTGGTGCTGTCGCTGATTCCGTTTAAATGGAGCTGGTGGCTGGCGGCTTTTGTTATTTTCCGCTTGTTTGATGCGTTGAAACCATGGCCGATAAAATGGTTTGACCAATGGATTCATGGAGGTTTAGGCATTATGCTTGATGATTTGATTGCGGCTGTGATGACCTTGATGGTCTTGGGCCTGTTTTATTGGATCGCGTGATGCGTTTTAAGTGTTTCGACCCTTTGCAAAAATAGGGCGGGCACGCCGGAATTATCCGGATATTGAAATAAAATAAATACCATACGGGGTAAACAATTATGAATGAAATCGAGATTAACGTGGAGCCGCGTTATATGGCCGGTCAGAGCGACGTCTATCGCGACCGTTACGCCTTCAATTATCTGATCACCATCTGCAACCGCAGTGATAAAATCATTACTTTGCGTCAGCGTTTTTGGGAAATCACCGACGGACACGGTGAGACAGAGCAGGTCGGTCATGTTGGCCTGATTGAAGAGCAACCTGTTTTGTACCCGGGCGAAGCCTATGAGTACAACAGCGGTTCGCAAATCAGCACGCCTTGGGGCAGTATCGAAGGCGCGTATGAGTTTGAAGACAGCATCGGCAAACGTTTCGTTATCGGGGTGCCGAAGCTTGAATTCAAAGCAGGCTTTACTTTGCAATAGGTCGTCTGAAAAATAAAACCGGAACATGGGAAATGTTCCGGTTTTATTTTTCAGACGACCTTATCAGTCTTTGCAAGGCTGTACCAATACCCACGGCGCTACGACAACCGCCCACATTTCCTGCTTATCCGCTAAAAATGTGCGTGCCATATCATCGCTGATGGCACCGAATTTGCCTTGTTCCATCCATTGTTTCAATGGCGCGGCTTCATCTTCGGCAACATGACGGGCGACGGCAATCAAATCCAAATCGGGCGCAACATAGACGGCGGCACCGCGTGCGAAGTGGGGTTGCAGCTCTTCCCATGAAATGCGGGCGGTTTCGGTATTGAGTTTTTCGTTTAAGAGTGGAATAGACATAGGACAATCATCAAATAAAAAACGGATTGTAACCGATATTCGGCCTTTTGCCCGATGCCGTCTGAAAACGAAAGAAATTTACAGGGTTAACGTTATACAGTATCATTTTAATGTTTTAATTTTCTTTCAGACGGCCTGTTGTCCGTATTTGGACAAGGGCGGTTTTAGGCTTATGAATTCTGTATTGTTGACCGGATTGCTGCAAAGGCTGCTGATTGCGCTTGTCGCATTGGCGGCGTTGTGGGCTGTATATTTTTGGGCGGTATCGCCATGAGTATCGTGGTGGAAAATCTGACGGTCAGCTATCAGCGCAGGCCGGTGGTGCACCATGTCGATATGGTGTTTGAAGATGGCAAAATGTGGACGATTTTCGGGCCGAACGGCGCGGGTAAATCGACCCTGCTCAAAGCCATTATGGGCTTGCAGAAGACGGATACGGGCAGCGTGCGCTATGAAAATATGGCACGCAAGGATATTGCCTATCTGCCGCAGCAGTCGGACATTGACCGCAGCCAGCCGATGACGGTGTTTGAACTGGCAGCGATGGGGCTGTGGTATGAAATCGGCTTTTTCGGGCGTGTGAACGCGGCGCAGAAAAAGCGCGTGATGGTGGCTTTGGAACGCGTGGAAATGCAGGATTTTGCCACGCGCCAAATCGCGCACTTGTCCAATGGCCAATTCCAACGCGTATTGTTTGCGCGGATGCTAGTGCAGGATGCCAAATTTTTGCTGCTGGATGAGCCGTTTAACGCGGTGGATGCGCGGACGACTTATGCGCTGTTGGAAGTTTTGCGCCAGTGCCATCAGGACGGTCAGGCAGTGATTGCCGTGTTGCATGATTACGAGCAGGTGCGGGCATATTTTGCCAACACGCTGCTTTTGGCGCGTGAAAAAGTGACAGCCGGTGCGACGGAAAATGTGTTGACCGATGAATTTTTGGCACAGGCCAACCGAATGATGCAGAAGCAGGAAGCGGCCGATTGGTGCGCGGTTTAATGGACAAGGCCGTCTGAAAGTAAGTGTTTTTCAGACGGCCTCAGGCTTTCAGAGATTAATAAAAAAGCGATAAAACATGGATTTATATGATTTGGTCGTCGCGCCGTTCGTCGAATTCGACTTTATGCGCTATGCCCTGGCGTCGATTTTCTGCCTGGCATTGAGCGCGGCGCCTGTCGGTGTATTTTTGGTGATGCGCCGCATGAGTTTGGTGGGCGATGCCTTGAGCCATGCGGTTTTGCCCGGTGCGGCCATTGGCTATATGTTTGCCGGTTTGAGTTTGCCTGCGATGAGTGTTGGCGGTTTTGCAGCCGGTTTGCTGATGGCTTTGTTGGCCGGTTTAGTCAGCCGGTTTACTTCATTGAAAGAAGATGCGAACTTTGCCGCATTTTATTTGAGCAGCCTCGCCATCGGTGTGGTTTTGGTCAGCAAAAACGGCAGCAGCGTCGATTTGCTGCATTTGCTGTTTGGCTCGGTCTTGGCGGTGGATATTCCGGCTTTGCAGCTGATTGCCGTTTCTGCAAGTGTCACTATTTTGCTGATGGCGGTCATGTTCCGCCCGCTGGTGTTGGAAAGCATAGACCCTTTGTTCCTCAAGGCTGTCGGCGGTAAGGGCGGCTTTTGGCATGTGTTGTTTTTGGTACTGGTCGTGATGAATCTGGTTGCCGGTTTTCAGGCATTGGGTACGCTGATGTCGGTCGGTTTGATGATGTTGCCGGCGATTACTGCCAGACTGTGGGCGAAAAGCATGGGTTGGCTGATGATTTTGTCGGTCGCATTGGCTTTGCTTTGCGGCTTGGCAGGATTGTTGTTTTCCTACCATATCGAAATCCCGTCCGGCCCGGCGATTATTTTATGCTGCGGCACGCTTTACCTGATTTCCGTCGTGTTCGGTTGGGAAGGCGGCATTTTGGCAAAATGGCTGCGCCGCAAGAAACACCGCACGGCATGATTTTTCAGACGGCCGCTTGAATAATCAGACAGTCTGTCTTATGATGATGTTAATGTTACGTTATATCACTGGAGAGAATATGAAACATTGGAAACTCGGCATCGTTGCCGCATTATTGACCGGTGCCGCTTATGCCGCTCCGTTGCCTGTTGTCACCAGCTTCAGCATTTTGGGCGACGTGGCCAAACAGATTGGCGGCGACCGCGTGGCCGTTCAAAGCTTGGTGGGTGCCAACCAAGACAGCCATGCCTACCACATGACCAGCGGCGACATCAAAAAAATCCGCAGCGCAAAATTGGTATTGCTCAACGGCTTGGGCTTGGAAGCCGCCGATGTACAACGCGCAGTTAAACAAAGCAAAGTGCCTTTCGCCGAAGCGACCAAAGGCATTCAGGCTTTGAAAGCAGAAGAGGGCGGCCATCATCATGACCACGATCATGAAGGCCATCATCACGATCACGGCGAATTTGACCCGCACGTTTGGACCGACCCCGTCTTGATGGGTACTTATGCGCAAAACGTTGCCAATGCGCTGATTCAAGCCGACCCTGAAGGCAAAACCTACTATCAGCAACGTTTGGGCAACTATCAAATGCAGCTGAAAAAATTGCACAGCGATGCGCAGGCTGCCTTTAATGCCGTACCTGCCGCCAAGCGTAAAGTCTTGACCGGACACGATGCGTTCACGTACATGGGCAAACGCTACAATATTGAATTCATCGCCCCTCAAGGCGTGAGCAGCGAAGCCGAGCCGTCTGCCAAACAAGTGGCTTCCATCATCCGTCAAATCAAACGCGAGGGCATTAAAGCCGTCTTTACCGAAAACATCAAAGACACGCGCATGATTGACCGTATCGCCAAAGAAACCGGCGTCAATGTCAGCGGACGTTTGTATTCCGATGCACTGGGTGGCGCACCGGCCAACAGTTACATCGGCATGTACCGCTACAATGTCAAAGTTTTGACTGATGCCATGAAAAAATAAAACGGTTTCAAGATAAAGGCCGTCTGAAACTTGGAAACAAGGTTTCAGACGGCCTTTTATATGCTTATTTTTAAAACAAATCGTCAAATTTAAAATATAAAAATTAGTTTTGTGCTATTAAAAGCTTAATTATCAAAAATTCATGCCAATTTGCTTGATAAGTACGCACCATCCGTGCGAATTGCTTATCGGCTGTCCGTCAGCCACTCACGGCTTGACTTCACCCTGTTACAATTCGGCATCTTCACGTTTCTTAAACTTACATCATGAGCAATCATTCGTCTTGGTCATCCAAAATCGGCTTTGTGCTTGCTGCGGCAGGCTCGGCCATCGGTTTGGGTGCAATTTGGAAATTCCCTTATACAGCCGGTACCAACGGCGGCGCCGTATTCTTTCTTTTGTTTTTGATTTTCACCATTTTGGTGGCTTTACCGGTTCAACTGGCTGAGTTTTACATCGGCCGTACAGGCGGTAAAAACGCCATTGATTCCTTTAAAGTATTGCGCCCGGGTTCGCAGTGGCCGTGGGTCGGCCGCATGGGTGTGGCCGCGTGTTTTATTTTGCTGTCGTTTTATAGCGTGGTCGGCGGCTGGGTATTGAACTACGTCGTGCACAGCTTTACCGGTGAAATTCATGCCGGCGCAGACTTTGAAGCCTTGTTCGGCAACACGATTTCTTCACCGTTTGGTTCGCTGTTTTACCAAGGCTTGTTCATGCTGATTACCATTTGGGTGGTTAAAGGCGGCATTTCAGACGGCATTGAAAAGGCAAACCGCGTGTTGATGCCGGGTTTGTTTATCCTTTTTATCGCGCTGGCTATCCGTTCGCTGACCTTGCCCGGCGCAATGGAGGGCGTGGCATTCTTGTTGAAACCGGATTGGTCGTATTTGAAACCGGGTACGATGCTGACTGCTTTGGGTCAGGCATTTTTTGCGTTGAGTATTGGCGTGTCCGCGATGATTACCTATGCCTCGTATTTGGGTAAGGATCAGGATATGTTCCGCTCCGGCCATATGATTATGTGGATGAACCTGTTTGTGTCGCTGCTGGCCGGTTTGGTGATTTTCCCTGCGGTATTTGCCTTCGGTTTTGAACCCGGCCAAGGCCCTGGTTTGATTTTTGTCGTGTTGCCTGCGGTCTTCATGAAAATGCCGATGGGTACGTATTTGTTTGCCGTGTTTATGCTGTTGGTTGTCTTTGCGACGCTGACTTCCGCGTTTTCCATGCTGGAAACCGTTATCGCGGCAACCATCCGCCAAGACGAGAAAAAGCGCAGCAGCCACGCTTGGGTAACCGGTATTGCGATTTTCATAGTTGGTATTCCTTCGGCGCTGTCATTTGGCGTTTGGGGCGATTTTAAGATTTTCGGAAAAACTATTTTTGATTTGTGGGACTTCATTATTTCTGCCGTCATCATGCCGATTGGCGCATTGAGCGTTGCCGTGTTTACATCATGGGTTCAGGACAAACAGTCTGTCCTGCGTGATGCGGGCATGGGCAGCACCATTCCGAAACAGCTGCTTTACCTGTGGTTGGGTGCGCTTCGCTATCTTGCGCCGATTGCGATTATTGTCGTGTTCATCAACTCTTTGGGTTTGATTTAATCCGATAGAGAGCAAACAGTCCGGCGTTGCATTGTTTCGCCGGACTGTTTGTTTAAAAACATCATTAAAAATATTAAGGCCGTCTGAAAATTTTTCAGACGGCCTTTTTATATACGCATGAGGCTGATTAGAACTTCGCTTGCAGTCTCAGCCATGCAGTACGGCCGGGTTCGTTCACGCGCATGGTTTGTGTACCGGCAGACGGGTCGCCGCCGCGGCTGACGAATTCAGCATAGTTTTTGTTGAACA
The DNA here is from genome assembly GCF_001814095.1 of Neisseria sp. HMSC068C12. Taxonomy (NCBI): domain Bacteria; kingdom Pseudomonadati; phylum Pseudomonadota; class Betaproteobacteria; order Neisseriales; family Neisseriaceae; genus Neisseria; species Neisseria sp. HMSC068C12. Next base: position 10,388 of record NZ_KV814808.1, read on the forward strand.
CGTTGTCCACGCCACCTTGTAATGTGGCGTATTTGCTGAATTTCCAACCAGCGTTGAGCGAGAGTACGCCAAAGCCCGAAGAAGCGCCGATGTCTTGGCCGACGATATTGCCTTGGCCTTTGCTGTAACGGTTTTGTTTGGCCACGACGCGCCATAATGCGCCCGCACTGAATTTGCCGTTGTCAAAGGCGAGGGTGTTGTTCCACTCGAGCGGTGGCGTTTGTGCCAAAGGTTTGCCGTCGGTACGGTTTTTGCCGTGGGTGTAGGCGAGGCTGGTGCCGACTTCCCAGTTAGGCGCAAATGTCCATTTGACTTCGGCTTCGCCGCCAAAGCGTGAAGCGTTGATGTTGCGCACGTTGAAAATCTTGTCTTTGCTCTCCATCATGATGAAGTCTTTGATGTCGCTGCCGAATACGGATACGGATGCGTGGAGATTAGGACGTTTCCAGATTACGCCTGCATCGATTTGGCGGTTTTGCTCTGCGCGGATGGCTTTGTTTTCAGAGTGCAGGCGTTCCCAGTAGTCAGGCGCGCGTTCGGCAATGCCGAATCCGGCATAGTATTTCAGACCGTTGTCCGTATTTCTTTCCCAACGCAGGAAGCCTGAGTTCAAATTGAATTTCTGATGTTTCAAAACGGGGTCGGTAACACGCGCGGTATCGTAATGCGCTTTGACTTGGTCATGGCGAAAACCTGCTACCCAGCGTTGATTGTCGGTTTGTTGCCAAGAGGCTTCGGTGAAAATACCCCATTGTTTGAAACTTTGGTTGGGCATGTAAGGCTTGTGGCTGTAGCCGTCGCCGCCACGCTCATGACGCGCGACGTGGACGTCGTCCAAATAATCCAAACCGGTTTGCAGGTTGAGCTTGTCCCAATCGAAAGTGGCTTTCAGACGGCCTGTATCGGTATTGCGTTTAGGGTTGTTGGCATTTTTAATCTGCTTGCCGGCAGGATTGTAGATGGTACGCAGGCTGTATGTGTCCATCACGTGGTCGATTTCGCTTTTACCGTAGCGCAGTTCCAACTCGCTGAACCATGGTGTGAGGTTGCGTTGGGTAAAACGGATATTCCACGCATCACGGTCGAATTTGCTGCCGTCCATCATGCGGTCGGCGTAGGCAACCTTGGCTCTGCTGCGCTCGTATGTGCCGGCAATGGTGGTGTTTTCTGTCGGAGTAACACCCAGTTGCAACATTTGGCTGTCGCGTTTGAAGTGGGAGTGAATGCGGTTGCCGTCGCCGTCTTTGTAATCGTCGGCTTCGTTATGGGAGATATTGGTACGGACATAGCCGTATTTGCCGCCGAACTCGGCTTCCAGCGAGCCGTCAAGGCGGTCGTTGCTGCCTGCTGTCAGGGTGGCGTTAATATTGTAAGGTTTCTCAGTGAAATCAGGATCTGTACGGATAAATTGCACTGAGCCGCTGACCAAACCCATGCCTTGGGTAACGGTTTGCGGGCCTTTAGTAACCACGACTTTATCAAATGAATTGGGGTGGATATAGGCAGTCGGCGGGTCCATGCGCATACCGCAACCGCCATAAATAAACTGATCGTCGGCATTGACGGAGAGGCGCGAGCCGCCCAAACCACGGAACAGCGGATCGCCCGAGCTACCTCCTTTACGGATGATGCTCATGTTGGGCACGGATTGTAAAAGGTCTGCCCCGTCTCCGGCAGGGAGGGGTTGCAAAGCAGCTTTGGGGTTGAAAGTAACGCGGTTGGCTTTTTGTTGTTGTGTGCCGGTGACGGTGACAGGGGAAAGGGTAACCGTTTCTTCAGGTGTAGGATCGGTATCTGCCCATGTTTGGGATACGGCTAAGGTAATGGGTAAGATAAGTAATGGTGGGTATTTCATATTGTTTCTCTCTATTATTAGGAATTATGTTAACTAATACCTAAGTATTATACATAAAGTCTAGTTAAATAGAAGCAGCGGGATTTTAATCTAAATCAATATTTTCAGATTTTGGGCGCATAGGTTGTTTATTAAGATTGGTCATACCAAAATATTGATTTGAAGGCATTGGTGAGGTTACTTGATAAAAATGAATGTGTTTGAATTAAACTGCTTGCGATGGGAAGAATGGCATTCCTTGACGAAAAAATAGGGGATTGATTAGAATGAGCGGCCAATTGGTCAATCCAATTTATGGCCGTTTGAATACAACTGTCCTTCAATCATCAGGAATACAACATGACGAAATTGGTTCGTCCGCAAAAAATCAGCGATCAGGTTTTAGCCGTTTTGGAAGAACGTATCGCGACCGGCATTTATGAAGAAGGCAGTAAATTGCCTCCCGAACGTACGCTTGCGGAAGAATTCGGCGTATCGCGTCCGTCAGTCAGGGTGGCATTGAATATCTTGATTGCCAAGCAGGTTTTGGAAGCGCGGCAGGGCGATGGCTATTATGTTTCCGTCAAGCCGCAGCAGGATTTTTTGCAAAGCTGGCAGGAGTTGCTCGGCAAACATACCAATTGGGAAACAGACGTATTCGATTTCAGTTGTCACGTTGAAGGCTGTATGGCGGCGCTGGCCGCCGAAAGACGGACTGACGCCGATTTGAAACGTATTGACTTCTGGCAGCAGAAGTTTGAAACGGCCTGTGAAAGCGGAAATTTGGAACATCAAGCCGAGGCAGACGTCAGTTTCCATCAAACTATTGCTGATGCCGCACACAATATCCTGTTCAGCCACCTTTCCAGCAGCCTGCTCAAAATGCTTTATCAGCAAACACGCAGCGGCATTATCTATATCCATCAAACCGAAGACCCGCGCCCGACGCTAATTGCCCAGCACCGCGCTATTTTTGAAGCCATTGCCCAGGCCAAACCGGCTGAGGCGGCGGAAGCGGCCAAACTGCATTTGAATTATGTCGCCCGCCGCATTTTGCAGGACAGGGAATATCAAAGCCGCAGCGAGCATGCGGATGTATTGGCACAAAACGATTTGAAACGAGTAGATTGGTAGCGTTTAAAAATAATCAGGCCGTCTGAATTTTTCAGACGGCCTGATTTTGCAAATAAGGCCTTTTAGTGCCACAATCTTCATTAATTCTGTCTGAAAACAAAGGAAGCACCATGTACCGTCATGTCGAGTATTATCCGGGCGACCCGATTTTGAGTTTGGTTGAAACCTTCAAACGCGACGAGCGTCCTGAAAAAGTCAATTTGAGCATAGGCATTTATTTTGATGACGAAGGCAAAATGCCGGTTTTGGAATCTGTCCGCCGGGCAGAAGCAGAGCGTGCGGCCGTACCGCGCCCCTCTCCTTATCTGCCGATGGAAGGTTTGGATACTTATCGGAGTGCCGTTCAGCGTTTGTTGTTTGGCAAGGATAATCCGGCATTGGCAGAAGGTAGCGTTGCGACCGTACAGACTTTAGGCGGCTCGGGGGCGTTGAAAGTCGGTGCCGACTTTTTGCGCCGTTGGTTCCCTGATGCAAAAGCCTATGTCAGCGATCCGACTTGGGACAACCATAAAGGCATTTTTGAAGGCGCAGGTTTTGAAGTGGGGACGTATCCTTATTACAACCCTGAAACCGTCGGCGTGAAATTTGAAGAAATGACTGCGTTTTTCAAAACATTGCCGGAAAACAGCGTCTTGATTTTGCATCCATGCTGTCAAAACCCGACCGGCGTAGATATGTCGAAAGCGCAATGGGATGAAGTGTTGGATATTATCAAAACGCACAAGCTGATTCCGTTTATGGATATTGCCTATCAAGGTTTCGGCGAAGATTTAGACAGCGATGCGTATGCAATTCGCAAAGCCGTCGAAATGGGTCTGCCTTTGTTTGTCAGCAACTCTTTCTCGAAAAACCTGTCGCTGTACGGCGAGCGCGTCGGTGGTTTGAGCGTAGTGTGTCCCAATAAGGAAGAAGCAGAGCTGGTGTTCGGACAGTTGAAATTTACCGTCCGCCGCATTTATTCCAGTCCTGCCGCGCATGGCGCATACATCGCTTCTGATGTGATGAACAGCGATGAGCTACGCGCTTTGTGGGAAAACGAGGTTTACGCCATGCGCGACCGCATCCGTGCCATGCGTCAGAAACTTTATGATGTTTTGACGGCCAAAATCCCCAATCGTGATTTCAGCTATTTCATCAAACAGCGCGGTATGTTCAGCTATACAGGCCTAACCGTAGAGCAGGTACACCGCCTGCGTGACGAGTTTGCCGTTTACCTGCTGGATTCGGGTAGGATGTGTGTGGCAGGATTGAATGCATCGAATATCGATTATGTGGCCGAAGCATTTGCCAAAGTGTTGTAATAGCCGTTCAATCTGAAATTGAATGTAGTTTTATTTGAAGTAAATCAAAAGGCCGTCTGAAAAATTTTCATCTTTCAGACGGCCTATTTATAATTGGCGCACCCAACAGGGATCGAACCTGTGACCTCCAGCTTCGGAAACTGACACTCTTCCAACTGAGCTATGGGTGCGAAAGCCGTAAGGTTAACGCATATTGGCTTTATTGGCAAAGTTTATCTTGAAAGTGTCTGAAAGTGGCATTGGCGGTCACTTTTTTGCATAGCTGGAATAATCAATTAACTACAAAGGCTTAGCAGAATTTAGATGGCCTTTTGAGGATTTTTGCGTATCTTTTTCTCAAGATGGATTGGAAAGCCTTTGCGAATTCAGTATAATCCAGCAAAATATTGTTAACTGCGTTTAACACATAAACTATAACTTACAGCACAACCTAACCTAACGGCGAGGCCTACCAAATGAAACAACTCCGCGACCACAAAGCCCAAGGCTCTGCATTGTTCACCCTTGTGAGCGGTATCGTTATTGTCATTGCAGTGATTTACTTCCTGATCAAACTGGCGGGAAGCGGTTCATTCGGCGATGTTGCCGAAACAACCGAAGCTGCGACTCAAACCCGTATCCAGCCAGTCGGCCAACTGAAATTGGGCGATGGTATTCCAGTCGGCGAGCGTCAAGGCGATCAGATTTTCAACAAAATCTGTATTCAATGTCACGCGGCAGACAGCATCGTTCCTAACGCGCCTAAATTTGAAAACAAAGGCGATTGGGCGCCTCGCATTGCACAAGGTTTCGATACCTTGTTCCAACACGCTCTGAATGGTTTCAACGCAATGCCTGCCAAAGGCGGTGCGGCTGATTTGACCGATCAAGAATTGAAACGCGCCATTACTTATATGGCCAACAAAGCCGGCGGTACTTTCCCTGATCCTGATGCCGCAGCTCCTGCCGATGCAGCCGCTTCCGGTGAAGCCGCTTCAGCTCCGGCGGCTGAAGGTGCAGCTCCTGCAGAAGCCCCTAAAGCAGATGTGGCCAAAGCAGATGACAAAGGTGTGGCAGCTCCAGCAGCCGGCGGTGCAGACGGCAAAAAAGTTTACGAAGCCAACTGCCAAGCATGTCACGGCGGCGCAGTTCCAGGTGTTCCTCATGTAGGTAAAAAAGAAGACTGGGCTCCTCGTATCAAACAAGGTAAAGACACCCTGCACAAACACGCACTCGAAGGCTTTAACGCAATGCCTGCCAAAGGTGGTAACGGTAGCCTGAGCGATGATGAAGTGAAAGCTGCAGTTGATTACATGGCTAATCAGTCTGGTGCTAAATTCTAAGATTTGATTTTGAATCTCGAATAGGAAGCGCATTCTGCAAAAGGATGCGCTTTTTTTGTGCAGGAAATCTGGATCTTGCTATAATACTGAAGTAGTAAATTATTCTCATGATCAAGGGTCGTCTGAAAGATTCAGACGGCCTTCGAATACAATCAAGATTCTTTTAAAGAAGTTCAACCATATTCACATACGACAAAACAACCACGGAGTTATCTCATGGCAAAAAAATATTTCGGTACTGACGGTGTGCGTGGCGAAGTCGGTCAGTTTCCTATCAATCCTGATTTTGTCTTGAAATTAGGCTATGCGGCAGGTCAGGTTTTGGTGCAGCACGAAGGCGAAATCAAACCAACCGTCTTGATCGGTAAAGACACGCGTATTTCAGGCTATATGCTGGAAGCTGCGCTGATTGCCGGTTTTACCGCCGCCGGTGTCAATGTTATTCAAACCGGCCCTCTGCCGACTCCGGGCGTAGCGTATTTGACCCGTGCTTTGCGTTTGTCTGCCGGTGTGATGATTTCTGCGTCCCATAACGTTTATTCTGACAACGGCATTAAATTCTTTGCCGAAGGCGGTGTGAAGTTGAGCGATGAAATCGAATTGGAAATCGAAGCCAAAATCGATGAGGAAATGAAAACACAGCCATCCAGCCGTTTAGGCCGTGCGCGCCGGATTAATGGTGCGGATGACCGCTATATCGAGTTCTGTAAATCCACTTTCCCAAGCCATTTGGACTTGCGCGGTCTGAAATTGGTGGTCGATACCGCCAATGGTGCGGGCTATGCAGTTGCGCCTAAAGTATTCCACGAATTGGGTGCGCAAGTAGTAAGCATCGGTGATGAGCCAAACGGCTACAACATCAATGAGAAATGTGGTGCGACCCATCCGAAAGCTTTGCAAGCGGCTGTGTTGCAAAATGAAGCCGATTACGGCATTGCCTTGGATGGCGATGGCGACCGTTTGATGATGGTTGACCGCAATGGCAAAGTGTATGACGGCGACAGCTTGATTTATGTGATTGCCAAAGCACGCGCGCACGAAGGCGTGGAGATCGGCGGCGTGGTGGGTACGGTAATGACCAATATGGCGATGGAAGTTGCTTTGAAAGAGCAGGGCGTTGATTTCTGCCGCGCCAAAGTGGGCGACCGCTATGTGTTGGAACAGCTCCACCAACGCGGTTGGCTGATTGGCGGCGAAGCCAGCGGTCATATTTTGTGTATGGACAAACACAATACCGGTGACGGCATCATTTCCGCGCTGCAAGTTTTGGCCGCATTGCAAACCTTGAATCAAGACCTTGCCACCGTTTGCGCCGATTGGCAGCCGTATCCGCAAACCATGATCAACGTCCGCATCAAAAAAGGCCAAAACTGGCAGGACGCTTCCAAAGAGGCTTTGGCTGAAGTGGAAAAAGAACTCGAAGGCAAAGGCCGCGTGGTCTTGCGCGCATCCGGTACCGAGCCTGTCGTGCGCGTGATGGTGGAAGCCAAGCAGGCAGACTGGGCGAAAAAAGGCGCAGAAAAAATTGCCGCGGCCATTCAAGGTCAAAAGTAACAGTGTGTTTGATTTTGAATTGAACTAAATAAAAGGCCGTCTGTTATAAAAGGCCGTCTGTTGTTCAGACGGCCTTTGTGTTTCATTAGAAGCTTAGTTGCTCAAGACATCAACGCCTTTAGGAGGGGTAAATTTGAACATACCGCTGGAAAGGTTAGGCTTGGTGTTCAAACCGCTGAAGCTGATGCTGGTTTGGTTGCCGAAGCTGTCTTTCAGCTGCATGGCGGCGAGGTTGTCGCCTTTGAAGCCGATGCGGATGTATTGATAGCCGGCGTTGTTTTTCTTAGGTGTAGCCAAAACGTAGTCGATACCGTTGGCAGAACCGTCTTCTTTCAGCGTGTAGCTGCTGTCCAATGCCGTTTTGTTGGAGAGGATGGCGGCAGGGCTGTCGCCGATGGTTTGGTCTTGTGAGGACTTGGTTACTTGTGCCAAATCTACGTCATAGAGCCAAATGGTTTTGCCGTCGCCGACGATGGTTTGTTTGTAGGGTTTGGTGTACTCCCATTTGAACAAGCCAGGGCGCAGGATTTTGAATGTACCGTGTGTGGTTTGGGTTTTCTTTTTGCTGTGAACGGTTTGGCTGAAGTTGCCGCTGATACCGTCGGCGTCATTATTGAATTTTTTCAGGGCGTCCACTGCGTCGGCTTGTGCAAAGCCGATAGCTGAAGAAAGCAGCGCGGCAGCGGTCAGGGTGAACAGTCGGGTAGTTTTCATGTTTTGGTTCCTTGTTCGGAGAGATGGGTTCAGTATAGACGTTATGGTGTAACAGACAAGGGGTTGAATGGAGGGTTTAATTTGTGTAAATATGAAAAATCCAATCAAGTGACTGAAATAATTTCATTTCTTCAGATGGCCTGCATTTGGTTTTGACGTTTTTTTAATGAAACGCATAAGGGCTTGGTGTGGTATTTAATGTCATTTTACGGAAAGCTTGAAATTATAGTCTTTCTGTTTGCTTTTTAAAACGGTTATAATATTTGTCTTTTTAAAACAATGGTTTTGTATGTATCTGAATCCTTATCCTTTATTGGAACAGGCTTTGCTGTCGGACAATCCGGATGAAAAGGGAAGGTTGACGCAGACCTTGTTTGCGCAGTTGGGCGAGGCGGAAGGTTTGACGGTTGAGGAGTCGAAACCCGTGGATTGCCGTTTTGCCGGACATCCGTTGCGTCCGCGTTTAGTTGCGCCTTCGGAGGTTACGCCGCGCAAGATGAATACGGTCGAAGGCTATGCGGCCATGTTGCATGCGATTGCGCACATTGAATTTAATGCGATTAATCTGGCTTTGGATGCGGCGTATCGTTTTCGCAATATGCCGTTTCAGTTTGTACGCGATTGGGTAAGGGTGGCGAAAGAAGAAGTGTTTCACTTCGGCTTGATGCGTGGCCGTCTGAACAGCTTGGGCTACGATTACGGCGATTTTGAAGCGCACGGGCATTTGTGGGATATGGCATATAAAACTGCTTACGATCCTTTGTTGCGCATGGCTTTGGTACCGCGGGTGTTGGAAGCGCGCGGTTTGGATGTCACGCCGGGTATTCGTGCAAAAGTGGCACAGCGCGGCGATGTGGAAACCTGCGATGTGTTGGATATTATTTATCGCGATGAAGTAGGGCATGTCGCCATCGGCAATCATTGGTATCAGCATCTTTGCCGTGAGCGCGGTTTGGAACCGGTTGCCTTGTTCCGCAGCCTGATTGCGCGTTACGATATGTTTATCTTCCGCGGTTACGTCAATATCGAAGCACGGGAACGCGCGGGATTCAGCCGTTTTGAGTTGGATATGTTGGAAGATTTTGAGAAAAGTTTGAAACAGGATAAAAAGGCCGTCTGAAACGGTAAAATCATTATGGCACATCATCACGATCATTCGCACGCGCACACGCATACCGCCAACAAGCAGGTATTGCGCATTTCATTTTTCGTTATTATCGGATTTATGCTGGTTGAGGCGGTCGGCGGTTGGCTGACCAACTCTTTGGCCCTGCTTTCCGATGCGGGGCATATGTTCAGCGATGCGTTTTCGCTGGGCGTAGCATTGTCGGCATTCAAACTTGGCGAGAAACAGACCACGCTGCAAAAGACATTCGGTTACAAGCGTTTTGAAATTTTGACGGCGATGTTTAACGGATTATCGCTGGTGTTGATTGCGGCGATGATTTTTTATGAAGCAGTCAAACGATTGTTTTATCCGCCGGAAATTTTGACGGGCGGCATGTTGGTGGTCAGTATCATCGGTTTGCTGGTCAACATCGGCGTCGCCGTTTATATGTTGAAGAATGGCGATACCGAAGAAAACGTCAATATGCGCGGCGCGTATCTGCACGTAATCAGCGATTTGTTCGGCTCGATAGGGGCGATTGTCGCAGCGGTACTGATGATGGCGTATGGCTGGCAATGGGCGGATACGGTTGCCAGCGTATTGGTGGCGGCTTTGGTAGGGTGCAGCGGCTGGAAGCTGTTTAAACAGACTTTGCACATTTTGATGGAAGGCGCGCCGGAAAACATCCATACCGATGAGTTGCTCAGCGTTATCCGCAATATGGAGGGCGTAAAATCCGTTCACGACTTGCATGTTTGGACGATTACCAGCAATATCCACGTTTTATCCTGCCATATTGTCGTAGATGGCAACATGACGGTTGCAGAGTCCGAACAAATCGCCTACCGCATCGAACATGAATTGGCGCATCATAACATCGGGCATTGTACGATTCAGATTGAAAGCGAACAGCATCCGCATAAAGATGAAGTTTTGTGTTCGCAGGAAATGCACGAACACCATCACCATTAACCATATTCAGGCCGTCTGAAACTTGTTGGATTGTTCAGACGGCCTTCTAAAATCATCAAAGGAATACTTATGACCCAAGCCGTATTATTCGACCTTGACGGCACGCTTGCCGATACCGCACTTGATTTGGGTGGTGCGCTCAACACGGTATTGCGCCGACACGGTTTGCCAGAAAAAAGCATGGATGAAATCCGTCCGCAGGCCAGCCACGGTGCGAGCGGTTTGCTCAAACTTGGTGCAGGCATTACGCCCGACCATCCGGACTATATGCAATGGCGTAAAGAGTTTTTGGATGAATACAGCCGCTGTTATGCCGATCAAACCATTTTGTTCGACGGCGTAAACGAAATGTTGGAAGCCTTAGTTCAACGCGGTATCCAATGGGGCATTATTACCAACAAGCCCATGCGTTTTACCGATGTCCTCGTGCCTAAGCTCGGGTTTGCCGCGCCTCCCGCCGTCATTGTCAGCGGCGATACCTGCGATGAACCCAAGCCCAGCGTGAAGCCTATGTTTTATGCGTGCGAACAGATTGGCGTTGAGGCGCAGCGATGTTTTTATGTCGGCGATGCCGAGCGCGATATGCAGGCAGGCAAAAATGCAGGAATGATAACCGTGCTTGCCGATTGGGGTTATATTTCTGCCGAAGACCAAACCGAAAACTGGTTCGCCGATTTCCGTATTGCCACACCTTTGGATTTGTTGGCAATCTTGCGTTAAAACCCTGTAATAATCCGTTTTCAGACGGCCTGAAACGGCGTAAAATTACACAAATTTGTATTTTTTCAACCGTTTTACACTTGTAAAGAGAAAAATCATGTTCTTCAAGCATATCGAAGCAGCTCCTGCTGATCCGATTTTAGGTTTGGGCGAAGCGTTTAAAGCCGAAACCCGTCCCGAAAAAGTCAATCTCGGTATCGGCGTGTACAAAGACGCATCCGGCGCAACGCCTATTGTCAAAGCCGTCAAAGAGGCTGAAAAACGCCTGTTGGAAAGCGAGACAACTAAAAATTACCTGACCATCGACGGCGTTGCCGATTACAACGAGCAAACCCAAATCCTGTTATTTGGTAAAGACCACGAAATCATTGCCAGCCGTCGCGCCAAAACAGCGCAAAGCCTTGGCGGTACAGGTGCATTGCGCATTGCGGCCGAATTTGTCAAACGCCAGTTGAACGCGCAAACCATCTGGATTTCCAATCCGACTTGGCCTAACCACAACGCCATCGCCAAAGCGGTCGGTATCCAAGACAAACCGTATCGTTACTATGATGCCGCCAAACACGGTTTGGATTGGGATGGCATGATTGAAGACTTGAGCCAAGCGCAAAAAGGCGACATCGTCCTGCTGCACGGCTGCTGCCACAACCCTACCGGCATCGACCCTACGCCCGAACAATGGGAAACTTTGGCAAAACTTTCTGCCGAAAAAGGCTGGTTGCCACTGTTTGACTTTGCCTACCAAGGCTTCGGCAATGGCTTGGAAGAAGATGCCTACGGCTTGCGCGTGTTCTTGAAACACAATACAGAATTGCTGATTGCCAGTTCTTATTCCAAAAACTTCGGTATGTACAACGAGCGCGTCGGCGCGTTCACTTTGGTGGCCGAAGATGAAGAAACTGCAGCCCGCGCCCACAGCCAAGTCAAAACCATCATCCGTACCTTGTATTCCAACCCAGCTTCACACGGTGCGAACACCATTGCGCTGGTGTTGAAAAATGATGATTTGAAAGCACAATGGATTGCCGAACTTGATGAAATGCGCGGCCGCATCAAAGCCATGCGCCAAAAATTTGTTGAGTTGCTCAAGGCCAAAGGTGCAACCCAAGACTTTGATTTCATTATCGAACAAAACGGTATGTTCTCTTTCAGCGGCTTGACTCCCGAACAAGTTGACCGTTTGAAAAACGAGTTTGCCATTTATGCCGTCCGTTCCGGCCGCATTAATGTTGCAGGCATTACCGATGACAATATCGACTACCTGTGCGAAAGTATTGTGAAAGTCTTGTAATTGTCGAATTAAAGGCAAAGGCCGTCTGAATCATTCAGACGGCCTTTATTTTTGACTGTGGAAACTTATCCGGCAACTATGTTCATTCCCCAATAAATCATGGCATAGCGCAGCAGTTTGCCTGCAATCAGAATGATGGCGCAATGCAAAGCATTAAGCCTGAGCCAGCCTGTGGCAAGGGGGAGGGCATCGCCGATAATCGGCAACCATGCAAATAATAGCGGCCAAATTCCCCATCTTTGTATACGCGCCAATACTTTTTCAGACGGCCTTTTCTTGGCCGGAAACATTCTGCCCATGTAATACGAAACCATACTGCCCAAGCCATTCGCCAAACCGGCACACAAACATGCGCCGAGGGCATGTTGCGGATATTGGTACACAAATGCGGCGTATGCCGCCTCGGATGTACCCGGAAGTAGTGTGGCTGAAGTGAAGGCAGAAGCAATCAGGGCAAGGTAAGCGTAAAGAGGTGGCATGTTTTGAGTTACATCAAGTGATATTGTAAAAAAGAAATAATAGGCTTAGTAAGAGGATTATGCCTTTATTTTTTAATCTAATAAAAGATAAATCCAATATTATTGAAATTTTTAAAATTAAACGTCTGAAGGATAATGTAGTCGGCTGTTAGAAAATAGTTTTCAAAGTGACGGATTATCAGTATGATACGGGCGGCTGTTAATGGGTGTTAAGTTTAATGAACTGATTTAAGCTCATTTTTCCAGCAAATCTTAACAAAACGAAAGGCAAATCATGTCTGCGCATTCACAACAAAATCATACTCCTGCGCTGGTTGTCCTAACCACACTCTTTTTCATGATGGGTTTCATTACCTGCATGAATGATATTTTGATTCCGCATTTGAAAGATATTTTCGACCTAACTTATGTTCAGGCGATGCTGATTCAATTCTGTTTCTTTACCGCTTATGCGATTATGTCGATCCCGATGGGCTATTTGGTCGGCAAAATCGGCTATAAAAACGGCGTGATTAGCGGCTTCGTATTGACTGCCATCGGCTGTCTACTCTTTTATCCTGCTGCTGGCAGTCATTCTTATGCAACTTTTTTGGGTGCATTGTTTATTTTGGCTTCAGGTGTAACACTGTTGCAAGTGGCGGGTAACCCTTATGTGACTTTGCTGTCCAAACCGGGTAAAGAATCTGCAACACTGACTTTGGTTCAGGCATTTAACTCTTTGGGTACGACCATTGCTCCGCAAATCGGCGCATTCCTGATTTTGGCTGATGCGACACAAACTGTCAGCAAAGCCGAGCAAATTTCTTCTGTTCAAATTCCATATTTAGGTTTGGCCGGTCTGCTGATTATTTTGGCTGTATTCGTCAAAATGATTCGTCTGCCTGACGCAAACAAAATTGCTGAAGAAGAGAGCGAACACAACCATGATGGCAAACACAGCGTATGGCAATACCGTCATTTGGTTTTTGGTGCGGCCGGTATTTTCTGTTATGTCGGTGCGGAAGTATCCATCGGTTCTTTATTGGTCAGCGTGTTGGGCTATCTGAAAGGTTTGGACCACGCATCTGCCGCGAAATATTTGTCGTTCTACTGGGGCGGCGCGATGGTCGGCCGTTTCTTAGGCTCTGCCATCATGGCGAAAATTGCGCCTAACCGCTATTTGGCATTTAACGCTACTGCTGCTGTTGCCTTGTTGGGCGTTGCTATGTTGGCAGGTAAAGCCAGTGCGGATATTGCGATGTGGGCATTGTTGGCTATCGGCTTCTTCAACTCCATCATGTTCCCAACCATTTTCTCTTTGGCAACCAAAGGTCTGGGTCGATTTACCAGCAGCGCTTCCGGCGTATTGTGTACTGCGATTGTCGGCGGTGCGGTTGTGCCTGTGGTACAAGGTTGGGCTGCAGATACTTACGGCCTGATGATTTCTTTCGTTGTATCGGCGATTTGTTATGTATACATCGTCTTCTTTGCTATAAAAGGCTATAAAGCTGACGAATAATCCATCATGATAAAAGGCCGTCTGAAACCTTATGGGATTTCAGACGGCCTTTTTACTTTGTGGCATAATGATTTAAATGACAGGAGGAAAAAATGGCCAAAATCATTTTGCTGCATGGCTTGCACATGCATTCATGGGTAATGAAACCGCTGGCGTATTTGCTGGAACAAGAAGGTTTTGAAGTTGCGCTGTTCGATTATTACAGTGTTTTGCATTCGATGAACCGACATGTTGAAGATTTGGCGCGATGGATTGATGAGAACCATGCTGATGAAACACTGCACTTTGTCGGCCATAGTTTGGGCGGGTTGGTCTTACGCAATTTTGCGGCTGCATATCCGAATAAAGTCAGCGGCCGTATCGTTACTATGGGTACGCCGCACCAAGGCAGCCGGGCTGCGCAACGTGTGCTCAATTTGGGTTTGCAAAAGCCGGTATTGGGCGGCTCGTATAAAGGCGCTTTGGACGGCAGTATGCCTGAATTGCCAGAATGCGTTGAGTTGGGCAGTATCGCCGGCAATAAACCGTATGGGCTGGGCCGTGTTTTAGGTTTGCATGGTGAACATGATGGTACGGTTTTGGTCAGCGAAACGCATTGTCCGAATATGCGTGATCATGTCGTTTTGCCTGTCAGCCATAGCGGTATGTTGTTTAACCGTAAAACGGTCGAGCAAGTGGTGGCATTTTTGCATGATGGACGTTTTAAAAAGCAATAAAATTTCATTTATTCTAATTTAAAAGTATTTAATGTTAATAATTTAATATATTTTAAAGAAAGTGTCGCAGTTTTACTGGAGCTGTTTTTATAAAATAACAGGCAGGCCGTCTGAGAATCGGGTTTCAGACGGCCTGTTATGCTAAAATCTGTTAAGTACTTATTTAAAAGGCAAAGAACAATGTTTGCTTTCAAATCCTTACTTAATATGCCGCGCTTTGAGGCCATTGCGGTGGCCTTAGCTTTGGTGGCAGCAATGGGTTATACGATTATTTCGCTTGAATGGCTGCCGCATATGTCGATTGTGACGGCGATCGTGGTCTTGCTTTTGTACGGTTTGATGCGTGGCTTGAAATATCAAGACATGCAAAACGGTATGATCGGCGCGGTCGGGCAGGGCATGGGCGCGATTTATCTGTTTTTCTTTATCGGCCTGATGGTCAGCGCGCTGATGATGAGTGGTGCGATTCCGACGCTGATGTATTACGGTTTCGGATTGATTTCGCCGACTTATTTTTATTTCTCGGCGTTTGCGCTTTGCTCGGTCATCGGTATTTCCATCGGCAGTAGTTTGACGACTTGTGCAACTGTCGGCGTGGCATTTATGGGTATGGCGGCTGCGTTTCATGCCGATATGGCGATGACGGCAGGTGCGATTGTGTCGGGTGCGTTCTTTGGCGATAAAATGTCGCCGCTTTCCGATACGACCGGTATTTCCGCTTCGATTGTCGGCATTGATTTGTTCGAACACATCAAAAACATGATGTACACCACTGTGCCTGCGTGGTTGATCAGTGCAGCATTGATGTTGTGGCTCTTGCCTAATGTTGCCGCGCATGATATGAACAGCGTCGAAGCTTTCCGCGCGCAATTGGAAGCAACCGGTTTGGTGCATGCCTATTCGCTGATTCCGTTTGCCTTGCTGGTTGTCCTCGCCCTGATGCGCGTCAATGCCATTGTGGCCATGTTGTTTACCGTTGTGGTGGCGCTGATTGTGACTTACTTCCATAGTACGCCTGATTTGAAACAGCTGGGCGCGTGGTTTTACGGCGGATACAAACTCGAAGGCGAAGCATTTAAAGACATTGCCCGTTTGATTTCTCGCGGCGGCTTGGAAAGCATGTTCTTTACGCAAACTATTGTGATACTCGGCATGAGCTTGGGCGGCCTGTTGTTTAGCATCGGTGTGATTCCGTCTTTGTTGGAGGCCATTCGTGCGTTCCTGACCAATGCCGGACGCGCTACTTTCAGCGTGGCCATGACATCGGTTGGTGTTAACTTCCTGATTGGCGAGCAATATTTGAGTATTCTGCTTTCCGGCGAAACCTTTAAGCCGGTTTATGACAAGCTTGGTCTGCATTCGCGCAACCTTGCCCGTACGCTTGAAGATGCGGGTACTGTCATCAACCCGTTGGTGCCTTGGAGCGTCTGCGGCGTATTTATCAGCCATGCCTTGGGTGTGCCCGTTTGGGAATATCTGCCTTACGCCTTCTTCTGCTACTTGAGCTTGGCTCTGACGCTGGTGTTTGGCTGGACAGGACTGACTTTGAGTAAGAAGTAAACAGCATTTAAAATAGCAATGCTTTTATAAAACAAGGCCGTCTGAAAACAACTTCAGACGGCCTTGTTTACTTAAAGTAGCCGTATCAACATGATTTCACTATAATTGCTGCGCCAATAAAAAAATAATCCAAACAATGAACAAACAAATCCGCCAAGAAATTTTCGAGCGTTTCCGCGCTGCCAATCCTCATCCGACTACCGAGTTGAATTTCAGCTCGCCATTTGAGCTGCTTATCGCCGTTTTATTGTCTGCACAAGCAACTGATGTCGGCGTGAACAAAGCGACTGCCAAACTCTTTCCCGTTGCCAATACGCCGCAAGCTATGTTGGATTTGGGGCTGGACGGCGTGATGGAATACACCAAAACCATAGGCCTCTACAAAACCAAGTCCAAACACATCATGCAGACTTGCCATATTTTGCTGGAGAAATATAACGGTGAAGTACCTGCCGACCGAGAGGCTTTGGAATCTTTGCCCGGTGTTGGCCGTAAAACAGCCAATGTGGTGTTGAATACTGCATTCGGGCAACCTGTTATGGCGGTCGATACCCATATTTTCCGTGTGGCCAACCGCACCAAAATCGCGCCGGGCAAGGATGTGCGTGAAGTTGAAGACAAGCTGATGCGCTTTATTCCCAAAGAATTTTTGATGGATGCCCATCACTGGTTGATTTTGCATGGCCGCTATACGTGTAAGGCTTTGAAACCGCAATGCAGCAAATGTTTGATTAACGATTTGTGCGAATATCCGGCAAAAATGTAAATAAAAAAACATAAAAAAGGCCGTCTGAATTTCAGACGGCCTTTGATTTGGCTACGATTAGTCGGCAACTGCCATCAGGCTGGCGTTACCACCGGCAGCGGTAGTATTGATACTGCAAGAGATTTCTTCAAATACTTGCAGGATATCCAGACCTTGTTCAGAAGGCAGGATGCGGATGAGCGCACCGTCGCGGCCGGCCAACTCTTGTTTGCGCTCGCTGCTCAAAGGCTCGATAGCGGCAACATGGCTGATGCCTGCGTTTTCGGGTTTGCTGTTGACTTGCAACAAACCGTCCAAATCGGCTGAGTAGGAAGCCAGTGGGCTGTTTGGCTCAACAACGGTTTGGATGCCTGCGGCTGCCAGCTCGGTCAGGGCAGAGAAGGCTTGCAGCAGATTGCCGCCATGTACCCAAACACGTTCTGGAGAGCGCCAGCTCAATGAGTTGCGTTCGCCGGTCGGGCCGACCAATACGGTTTCGGCTTTGCGCAGGGTACGGACGCGTGCGTGACCCAAAGCTGCGGCTGCGGCTTTTTTCTCTTCTGCGTTAAACGGCAGTTTGTGAACCAGGGTTTCCAAACGTTTGAGCGCGTCTTCGTCTGCTTGGCCGATTCGGCTGAGGGTTGGGGCAACCCATTCAGGAGTACGAACCAGGCGTTGCAGATAGAATGAACCGCCTGCTTTTGGACCGGTACCGGACAAGCCGTGACCGCCGAAAGGTTGTACGCCGACAACAGCACCAACGATGTTGCGGTTAACGTAGATGTTACCAGCTTCGATGCGGTCGCGGATATGGTCAACAGTGCCTTCGATACGGCTGTGTACACCGCTGGTCAGAGCATAGCCTTTGGCGTTGATTTGGTCAATGAGTTGATCCAATTCGCTGGCGCGGTAGCGGACAACGTGCAGTACAGGACCGAACACTTCGCGTTGCAACTCGTTCAGGTTATTCAATTCAAACAGGATTGGACGAACGAAGGTAGAGTTGTTGTCATCAACGTCGGCGGCAGTTTTGATTTCGTGGTAAGCCTTTGCTACGCCTTTCATTTTGTTGATGTGGGCCAACAGGTTTTGTTGGGCTTCAGCATCGATGACAGGGCCAATGTCTGTGGTCAGTTGGGTCGGTTTGCCGACAACCAATTCGTCCATTGCACCTTTGATGATGTTGACCATTTTATCGGCAACATCTTCTTGAACACACAAGATACGCAGGGCGGAACAACGTTGGCCCGCGCTGTCGAAGGCAGAATTCAATACGTCGAGGCAGACTTGTTCCGGCAGGGCGGTAGAGTCCACGATCATCGCGTTTTGACCGCCGGTCTCGGCAATCAGGACAGGGCTGTCGTCGCGTTTGGACAGGGCTTTGTTGATCAGGCGCGCTACTTCGGTAGAACCGGTAAAGATCACGCCGCCGATGCGGGCATCGCCGGTCAGGGCAGAGCCGACATCGCCTGCGCCGAGTACGAGTTGCAGTGCAGAAGTCGGAATACCGGCTTGATGCATCAGGGAAACGGCGTAAGTAGCAATCAGGCTGGTTTGTTCGGCAGGTTTGGCAATAACGGTGTTACCGGCTGCCAATGCAGAAACCACTTCGCCGGTAAAGATGGCCAATGGGAAGTTCCATGGACTGATGGCAACGATTGCGCCGACGGCTTTGGCATCTTTAGGCAGGGTGTTCTCAGCTTCGTTGGCATAGTAGCGGCAGAAGTCAACGGCTTCGCGTACTTCGGCAACGGCGTTGTTCAGGGTTTTACCGGCTTCGCGGACGGCCAGCATCATCAATGCAGGCGTGTGTTGTTCCAACAAATCGGCAAAACGGCGCAGGCAGTTGGCGCGTTCTGAAGCAGGTTTGGCGCTCCACTCAGGCAGGGCGGCAACGGCTGCACCAATAGCTTCTTGAGCCAATGCCGCATCGGCAAAGCTGACAGTGCCGACAACATCGTTGTGGTCTGCAGGGTTGCGGACGGGTTGCGCTTCGCCCACGTTACGCGCTTCGCCATTAACGATAGACGCGGCGTGGAAGTCTTCGGAAGAAGCTTGGTTGAGTTTTTCTTGCAGGTTTTGCAATACGTTTTCGTTGCTGAAATCGACGCCTTGGGAGTTCAGACGGCCTTTGCCATACAAATCGCGCGGCAGAGGCAATGCCGGATGCAGGTGGATGCCTTGTTCGGCGATGGTGTCGAACGGGCTCTTAATCAGGCGGTCGATGCTGATGTTTTCGTCAACGATTTGGTTCACGAAAGAAGAGTTCGCCCCGTTTTCCAACAGACGGCGTACCAAGTAGGCAAGCAGGGTTTCGTGTGTGCCGACCGGGGCATACACGCGTACGCGACGGCCTAAGTTTTGCGGGCCGACCACTTGGTCGTACAGGGTTTCGCCCATGCCGTGCAGACATTGGTGTTCAAAGTCTTTGCCTTTACCCATTTGGTAGATTGCGCCCAAAGTGTAGGCGTTGTGGGTGGCAAATTGTGGGAACACGGCATCTTGCGCATCCAAGAGTTTGCGTGCGCAGGCGAGATAGGAGATGTCGGTATGGACTTTACGGGTGTAAGTCGGATAGCCTTCCATGCCGTCTACTTGAGCCCATTTCACTTCGCTGTCCCAGTATGCACCTTTAACCAAACGGATCATCAGTTTTTGGTTGTTGCGGCGTGCCAGGTCGATCAGATAGTCGATAACGAACGGGCAACGTTTTTGGTAGGCTTGAACAACGAAACCGATACCTTTGTAGCCGGCCAAGTCAGGATCGGAAACCAAAGCTTCCATCAAGTCCAAAGACAATTCGAGACGGTTGGCTTCTTCGGCATCGATGTTGATACCGATATCGTATTTTTTACCCAAAAGGAACAATTCTTTCAGGCGTGGCAACAATTCGCTCATAACGCGTTCGTGTTGGGCGCGTGAATAGCGTGGGTGGATGGCGGAAAGTTTAACGGAGATACCGTTGCCTTCGTAAACGCCTTGGCCTGCGGCATCTTTACCGATGGCGTGAATGGCTTGAACGTAGTCGTTGTAGTAGCGGTTGGCATCTTCTTCGGTGTATGCGGCTTCACCCAACATATCAAAAGAGAAGCGGTAACCCATTTTCTCGCGCTCTTTACCGTTTTGCAGCGCTTCTTCAATGGTTTGGCCGGTTACGAACTGTTTGCCCAACAGGCGCATGGCGTAGTTCACACCTTGACGGATCAGAGGTGCGCCACCTTTGCTGATCAGACGGCTTAATGCGGAACTCATCTGTTTGTCGTTTGTCGCGGTCAGTTTGCCGGTAATCAGCAGACCCCATGCAGCCGCGTTAACGAAGAGGGAAGGGCTATTGTTCAAGTGGCTTTTCCAGTTGCCTTCAGAGATTTTGTCGGCAATCAGGCGGTCACGGGTTGCATTATCCGGAATACGCAGCAGGGCTTCGGCCAGACACATCAGTGCAACACCTTCTTCACTGGAGAGAGAGAACTCGTGCATCAAGGCATCTACGCCGCTTGCTTTGGTGCGGCTGGAGCGGACTTGAGTAACCAAACGACGGGCAAGCTCGGAGGCGGCATTGCGTTCTTCGTCGGTCATCTGTGCACGTTGCAACATATCCTGAACGGCCTCGATTTCATCGCGGCGGTAGGCATCAGTTACAGCTTGACGCAGAGGAGTTTGTGTTGGAAAAGCGAAGTTAAACATTATTTATGTTCTCCAAAGGTTTTTTCATGGTTTCAGACGGCCTGAATTAAGACTGCTAAAACAAGCATTCTGAAGGATAGTAATATCGTAATAAAATTATGATGCGGATACAAGATGCATCCGCATAAATTGCTGTTTTTTCTGATAAGGCTCAGATTATTTTGAAACAGTTTATGTCGTAAAGACGGCCTGCACGGAATCATGCAGGCCGTCTGAAAACGTCTTATTTAGAGGCGCGGTATTCTGCGTCTGCTTTTTCGAAACGTTCTTGCAATTCGCGTGAAGGTTTTTTGTCGATCAGGGACACCAAAACAATCACGAGTGTGCAAATGATAAAGCCGGGGACGATTTCATAGACAGTAGCGAAACCTGTTTCTTGTGCGGCCAAAGCAGGTTTTTTGATCCACTCAGCCCAAACTACTACAGTCAGTGCACCTGCAATCATGCCGGAGAGTGCGCCGTAGGCAGTAATGCGTTTCCACAGTACAGACAGGATAACGACCGGGCCGAATGCGGCACCAAAGCCAGCCCATGCGTAAGCTACCAAGCCTAATACTTTGCTTTCAGGATCAGAAGCAATCAGGATGGAAATCACGGCAATCGCCAATACCATCAGACGGCCAATCCATACCAATTCAGCTTGTTGTGCTTTTTTACGCAGGAAGCCTTTATAGAAGTCTTCGGTAATCGCGCTGGAGCAAACCAACAATTGGCAAGACAGGGTAGACATTACGGCGGCGAGAATCGCGCTCAAGATGATACCGGCAATCCAAGGGTTGAAGAGCAGGGTAGCCAAAGCGATGAAGATACGTTCGTGGTTGCCGTTCATTTCATCAACGTGGGCAGGGTTGGCGCCGAAGTAAGCGATACCGAAGTAGCCGACAGCCACGGCACCGGCCATACACAGAACCATCCAGGTCATACCGATACGGCGTGCAGAAACCAGAGATTTAGCGCTTTCAGCAGCCATGAAACGGGCCAAAATGTGTGGTTGGCCGAAATAGCCCAAGCCCCAAGCGGCGGTAGAGATAATGCCGATGAAAGTAGTACCGGCAAACAGGCTGCCGTATTCTTTACCGGTAGAAGCGGCAACTTGTTGGATGGCAGCGTTCATTTGATCAGCACCGCCCAAACCCAAGTACACCATGACAGGAGTCAGTACCAATGCAAAAATCATCAAAGAAGCTTGCAGGGTATCGGTCCAGCTTACTGCCAAGAAACCGCCCAAGAAAGTGTAGGCGATGGTCGCGCCGGCACCCAGCCACATGGCTTGAGTGTAAGACATACCGTGGAACAGGCTTTGGAACAGGGTAGCACCGGCTACGATGCCTGAAGCACAGTAAATAGTGAAGAAGAACAAGATAATCAGTGCGGAAACCACTTTCATCAAGTGACCGCCGGCACCGAAGCGGTGGAAGAAGTAATCAGGAAGCGTCAGTGCGTTGTTGGCGTATTCGGTATGCACGCGCAAACGGCCTGCAACCAAGAGCCAGTTGAGGTATGCACCCACAATCAGACCAATGGCAATCCAAGCTTCATTCAAACCGCTCAGGTAAATGGCACCTGGCAAACCCATCAAAAGCCAACCTGACATATCGGAAGCACCGGCAGACATCGCGGTCACGAACGGACCTAAGCTGCGGCCGCCGAGAATGTAGTCGTCGAAGTTTCGTGTTGAAAAATAGGCGGCGAGGCCGATCAGTAATACGGCGACCAAATAGATCGCGAAAGTGATATACATGGGATTCATGTACTTATTCCTCATCTAACTTTTAAAACGGGTTTGAAATTGCAAGCAATTCATACCCAAACTTTTTTCTAATAAAAATACAGCTTAAAAATCCTGTTTTTTGCGAGAGAGACAGGATAAATTATTTTCAAATACAATAAAATACGAAATTTTAATGCATTAAATTGTAAATAATTTAAACCAGCATACCGTAAAAAGTCGCTTTTGCAAAGCGAAGAACTCAGCCTTTATTCGAAATTGATGCCGCCTTTTGGCTAAGTCATTTAAAAACATAAAAATATATAAATTTTTACCGATGATGACGAAGGAAAGTGTGTGAAACTATCTTTCCTGATGTTTTTTGGGGATTAAAGAGAAAAAGTAATTAAACGACTTGGACTTTCAGACGGCCTTGTGCAGAAACCCCGTATCTGTGTCGGGCAAATACGGGATTTTTAGAAAAAAAGACTACATTAAATAGAAAAATCGTCTTTTAGTAAGTGTTTGTAAGCAAAGAGATAAGAGGCTGCGACAAAGGATGACCCGCCCAGGACGTTGCCTAAGAAAACGGGAATCATATTGTAGAAAAATTGACCCCAGCTGACGTTTGCGCCCGCCCAAATGCCGGCCGGAATGATGAACATATTGGCAACAAAGTGTTGAAAGCCGATTAATACGAAGATCATAACAGGGAACCACATGGCTAAGATTCGTCCTGAAGTATGGCGTGCGCCGAAGTAAAACCAGATGCCCATACACACCATCCAGTTACATGCGATGGCAGAAACGAATGCGCGGCCGAAGTCCATATTGACTTTAGCTTCGGCAATGGCAATGGTTTTCGCTGCGGCCGGTCCTTCGGCAAGGCCAACGTAGTGGCCGAGGAAATAGGCCATGGCAACGGCGCCTGCCAGATTGCCCAAGCTGACAATGAGCCAGTTGCGTACCAGTTTGTAGGTGCTGACACGGCCGGTTAATCTGCCCAAAGCCATAATCATCATATTGCCTGTTGCCAACTCGCCGCCGCCGATTAAGATACAAATCAGTGCGATAGGGAACACGGATGCGCCCAACAGGGCGGCCAGACCGTTCCATTCGGCAGGAATGCCGCTGATGACGCGCAGGCAGGCAAGATAACCGAAGCCGACATAACCGCCGCCCAAGAAACTCAAAATCACCAACATCTTGATGCTGAATTCAGATTTGGCGCAACTTTTGCCGATGGCGTCCTGCAAAATTTCATGAGGGAACAGGTCTCGTGTGTCCATGAAGTTTCCTTAAGGTTAATATAAGAATAAAAATATCTTTCTTTATCATGCGGATGGCGAGTTTGCCTGAGAATATGGCAAACAGGAAATAACGGCTGATTGTAAGGATAGAAGCGTAGGTTATATATTGGCAGCCGATGTGTGAAAGGCCGTCTGAAAGCAATACTTTCAGACGGCCTTTAGATGGGGGAATGGGAATTATAAGCGCGTTACGCTTAAAACGCCTTTGATGTCGCCCAAGCTGGCTAATACGCGCGGCAGGTCGTTGACTTGGCGGACTTCAAGGGTAAAGCGCATACTGGCTTCCAAATCGCGCGATTGGGTTTGCACCGCGGTAACGTTGAGTTTATGACGCGCCAGCGCATCCGAAACGTCGCGCAGCAAACCGGAGCGGTCTTGAGCGCGGATTTCGACATCGACGGCAAATACTTGTCCTTCTTGCAAGGCTGCCCAGCTTGCATTCAACACTTTTTCCGGAGCCTGCTCGGCGAGGTGGCGGAAAGAAGGGCAGGTGCAGCGATGGACGGAAATACCGCGGTCGCGTGTAACGAAACCGATAATGTCGTCAGGAGGTGCTGGTTTGCAGCATTTGGCAAGCGTGGTCATCAGGCCGTCTTCGCCGTCAATCAAAATGCCATTTTTGCCGCCTTTTTTGATTTTGGACTGCTTGACGATATTGGTTTCATCAATCGGCACGGGAGGCGGTTCATTCAGCGCGCCGCAGGCTTTGTGGATGGCGCGGTTGGAAACTTCGCCCTGACCGATGGCCGTATAGAGTTCGTCGGTTTTTTTGAAGCCGAGTTTTTCCGCCAATGCTTGCAGATTGGGTTTTGGGAAGATTTTTGACAACTGTTTGTCCAATTGGGCGCGGCCTTCTTCGCGCACGGTATCTGCATTTTGCTGGCGGATATAGGCACGGATTTTGCTGATGGCGCGGTTGGATTTGACCCAGCCTTCGTAGAGCCAGTTGACGGAAGGATTTCCCTCTTTGGCGGTAATGATTTCAACGCGTTGTCCGTTTTCCAACGGCGTTGACAGCGGCACGATTTGTCCTTCGACTTTTGCGCCGCGGCAACGGTCGCCTACGCTGCTGTGCAGGGCATAGGCAAAGTCGATGGGGGTGGCGCCCGTAGGCAGGGAGAGGACTTTGCCGTGCGGAGTCAAAACATAAATCGTGTCGTTGAACAGCTCGGTTTTGAAAGCGGCGGCAAGGTCTTCTTTGCCGCTTTCGGCCATGTTTTCGCGCCAGTCCAAGAGTTGGCGCAACCAAGCGATTTTCTGTTCATAGGCGGAATCACCCTTGCCACCTTCTTTATAACGCCAGTGGGCGGCAACACCGAATTCGTTGAATTGGTGCATGTCGAAGGTGCGGATTTGGACTTCCACACCTTTGTCTTCCGGGCCGACGATGACAGTGTGCAAACTTTTATAGCCGTTGCCTTTTGGGTTGGCGATATAGTCGTCGAACTCGCCCGGAATCGGCTGCCAGAGGCTGTGGACAATGCCCAAGGTGGTGTAACACTCGGGAATGGTGTCCACCAAAATCCGTACGGCACGGATGTCGAACAGGCCGTCGAAAGTGAGCTTTTTCTTCACCATTTTTTTGTAAATGGAGTAGATGTGCTTCGGTCTTCCGGCAACTTCAAAATGAATATTGTATTTTTTCAGTTCCGTACGCAGGATATTGAGGAAGTTTTCGATGTATTCGAGGCGCTCGGTGCGTTTTTCGTCCAAAAGTAGGGCGATTTCGCGGTATTTTTCCGGCTCTTGATGACGGAAGCCCAAGTCTTCGAGCTGCCATTTGAGTTGCCACACGCCCAAGCGGTTGGCGAGCGGGGCAAAAATGTCGAGGGTTTCTTTGGCAACGGCGCGTTTTTCAGGATTGTCGGGAACGTTGCTTAAGAATTGCAGGGTGCGCGTGCGCATCGCCAGTTTGATCAGGACGACGCGGATGTCGGTAACCATCGCCAACAGCATTTTGCGCATGGTTTCGGCTTGTTGGCTGCGTTCTTCCGGCGTGGCAAGGCTATCCACGCGGGCGAATTGGGTCAGTTTTTGTACTTCGTCTACGCCTTTGACCAGCTCGCAAACGGTGCTGTTGCAGCGTTCGGCAACCAATTCTTGCCAAGTGGGAACGTATTTGCCGATGTCGGACAAAATCGTAGCCGCCACGGCATCGGGCAATAAGTCGAGTTCGCTGACGATTTGCATCGAGCCGAGGAAATGTTCCATTAAAGGCTCGCCGTAAGTCGTTAGGGCATCGGCGGGATAATGTTCTTTAGCCAGGTCAAAGGCCGTCTGAATCAGGTTTTTATCGGGATCAGGCAGCGCGGCAACATAGCTGTCGAACCATGCGAGGAGGCCTTCCAGCGTTACGCTCGATGTTTGGGGCGTTTGGCGAATAGTGGTCATGGCGTGCGTTTTTTTCTTTTTGATAAAAACGTTGCCATTGTAACAGTTTATTGCCGGCAGCCCTAGATTTGTATGCGAAGGTGGCACTATGTTTCAGGAAGCCTTGTTTCAGACGGCCTTGGGTGTTATGGTTAACCGTTTTGAAATTTTAAGGAGTATTTTGATGAAACTGTATATTTACGACCATTGCCCGTTTTGCGTTCGTGCAAGGATGATTTTCGGCTTGCGCGATGTGGCGGTGGAAGAGGTCGTCTTAGCAAACGATGATGAAGCTACGCCGATTGGCATGATTGGTTCAAAACAAGTGCCGATTTTGCAAAAAGAAGACGGTTCGTTTATGGGCGAGAGTTTGGATATTGTCCGTTACATCGATCAAGGCCGTCTGAAAGAAGAAGTTCGTCCAGAAGTACAGGCTTGGTTGGACAAAGTGGGTGAATACAATAACAAATTGGTACAGCCGCGCATGGTCAAAATCGGCCTGCCCGAATTTGAGACTGATGAAGCGAAAAAATACTTTATCGACAAAAAAGAGAAAAGTATCGGCAATTTCGAGACTAATCTGAACAAAACGGCGCAATATCTGGAGCGTCTGCATCAAGACTTGGCAGAACTGGAAGCGCTGGTGTGCGAAGGCGAGGGCTTGGGCGGTGAAATCAGTTTGGAAGATATCCTGACTTTCCCTATTTTGCGCAACCTGACCGTTGTGCGCGGTATTCAATGGCCGCAAAAATTGATGGATTATTTGCTGGCGATGAGCGAGCGATCCGGCGTGGCTCTGTATTTTGACCGCGCGTTGTAATGAATGTTTGAGACATAAAAAAGGCCGTCTGAAAATGTTCAGACGGCCTTTCGTTTAATAAGCAATCGTATCGGCAACCTGTGACAAACCGTTTTCCAACGATTCGAGCATGGCGGTATAGCCGTCGCCTTGCTGCGGCGTGACGGCGTTAAACGGTTTGCTGCGTCCGTCCGGCCATTGTGCATAACCGCTGATGGTGGTCTGCCCCTGATAGCTGCCTTGGAAGGCTTCGATATAGACTTTTAGGGTTTGGCTGCTTTGGCTGCGTGAAGCAGGGACGAAAGTATGGCGCGGATTGAGGCGGTTGAGCTTGTTGCTGAGGTTGGCCGCCAACGCGCCATCGAGTGGTGCCGCCCAAAGGTGGTTTTTCGCCAGATTCACATGATAGGCATCGGTTTGGTAAACGAGGCCGCCGTTGGCAAGCGGTTCGGCAAGGTTGACTTTGACCGCGATTTCGTTGCCATACGCAGCCGGACGGATGTACTGGCTGTCGGGCAGGACGAAATATTGTGTGCTTTGAGCAGTGCCGCAGGCGGCAAGCGTCAGGGCGGCGGCAATCGGGAAGAGGCGCATTATCGGCTTCCTTTCGGGATAGGGTCTTTGCTGCTGCTGTTGAAAATCAGCGCGTTGGGTTTTTCTTTCAAAGTATTAATCACGGGTTGAACGTCTTTTAAGGTTTTGTCCAAACTTTGCAGCGTATTTTGTACGTCGCCGTAGATAGGCGATTGAGGCGATACGCCTTGCAGGGTTTGACGCAACTCTTTCAGGGTTTGGTTCAACTCGTTCGGAATGTTTTGTGTCTGCGGTTTGCCGACCAGTTTGTCGATAGAGCTTAAAGCAGCATTGGCAGATTTGAGTGTGGATTTGAGCTCGGCAAGCGAACCGTTCAAGCCGGCAACGGTTTTATCCAATGGCAGATTGTTGAACTTGTCTAACAAATCGGCCACTTTTGCCTGCAAATCGTCCAAACCGCCGCCTTGGGTCGCGATAACGGTATCGCCTGCATAAACGGTATGCGGTCGCAGCTTAGGCGAGGCGGAAGGTTGATCGTTCAACTCAATCATTTTGCTGCCGGTCAGCAGGTTGTTGCTGGAGATGGTGGCGGTCAGGCCTTTGTTTAAGGCCGTCTGAAATTGTTGTTTCCAATGTTCTTTGCTTTGCTCGTCGGCATTGATTTCCAAACGGGAAGGCTCGATGCGGATGCGTACGGGAATCCAACCGTTTTCAAACAAATGCAGGCTGTCGTTGCGGTCGAAATAAGGGACATCGGAAACCACGCCGACATTCAGGCCTTTGTATTCGACAGGCGAACCGGCAGACAGGCCGCGTACGGATTGTTTGAAGAATGCGGTGTAGTACAGCGAGCGGTCGTCAGGCAGGTTGGCGACTTCGCTGCGGCTGTCATAAAGCGTGAAGCTGTCTTCGCTTTTGACGTTTTTGCTGTCGCTTGTTTTGGGCGAATCAAACGAAATCGCACCGGACAGCAGGGCAGGCAGAGGGGCGGAATTGAGTTTGACACCACTGCCTGTGGTTTCGATATTAATGCCGCTTTCCAGCCAAAAACGGCTGGCGGAATTAATCAGTTTGTCGTTGGGGCTTTGAATGAAAATGGTGTAATGCACGCTTTGGTCGGACGGGTCGAAATGCGCGCTTTCTACTTGACCGACCATAAAGTTTTCATACAAAACAGGGCTGCTGACGTTGAGGATGCGGTCGTTTTTGCCGATCAAATTCAGGCGCAGGCCGCTTTGACCGATGGCGGCAATCGGCGGAATGTCTTGGACGACAAATACATCTTTGGTTTCTTGGCTTTTGCCCGGTGTAAATGCAATATATGAGCCGGAAAGCAAGGTTCCCAAGCCGGTAACGCCACTTTGGTCGATACGCGGTTTGACCACCCAAAATTGGGTATCACTGCGGATAAGGTCTTTGGCGTCGGCGCTGAGCTGGGCAGTAACTTCCACGCCTTTTTGGTCGTCGCGCAATTTGATGCGGGTAACGCGTCCGACATCGACGTTCAACACCTTAATAACGGTGTTGTTGACTTCGATGCCTTCGGCGCTGTCCATCAACAGTGTAACGACAGGGCCGCGGTTGCGGATGTCTTTAACCAAAAGCCAGCCGCCGGCAATTAGCGCAATCAGCGGAATCAGCCACACGATAGACGTGAAGACATTGGTTTTCTTGACACGCGCTGGGGCATGATAATTGGGTGAAGAATCGTGTTTTTTCATTGTGTTAAGGTCTGGTCAGAATCAAGGCCGTCTGAAAGCTGCTGTTGCTTGTCCCAAATCAGACGGGGATCGAAATAATAGGCCGAAAGCATGGTCAAAATAACAACCAGGCAGAAGTAAATCGCCGCACCACCCGGCACGACGCGCGCCATATTGGTGTGGAACGAACTCATCAAAATAATAATCACAAAAATATCAATCATCGACCAGCGGCCGATGGATTCGGTGATCCGATACAAAACCGACATCTTTTCCGCGCTCATCACGGGTTTGAAGTATGCGGAATAAATCAAAACCGCCATCGCAATAATCTTCAAAACCGGCACCATAATACTGGCACTAAAGATAATCACGGCAATCAACCGATCGCCATCGTCCCACATATAAACAATGCCGTTGAAAATCGTGTTGATCTCCAAAGCCGTCGGATTGGACGAAATCATAATCGGCAGGATGTTGGCAGGGAAATACAGGATAAACGCCGCCATTAAAAACGCCAGCGAAATGCTCAGGCTTTTCGGGCGGCGGCGGTATAAGTCTGCGCCGCATACGCCGCAAGGCTGCTCGTCTTTATTGCGGAAATACAGGCAGCGGCTGCAACAGATTTTGTCTTCAGTGGCCGTCTGAACCGCATGGCCGCCGGTTAAACGGTGAATCTTATAATAAACCCAATGCTGCGGAATCGATACCGAAGTCCGAATCAGCATGACCGACAGCGGAAACATCAGATAAAACGCTGAGCCGAATTCCACTGTAGCAACGGACGAGAGCTTGATATATGCCACCAAAGTGGAAATGAAAAACACATCCACCATAATCCAATGACGCAGCCGAACCAATACACGCGTTGCAAAGCGCAGCGCAGGGTAGGCCTTTTCGCGTATCAAAGCCGTATAAACATAAAGGCAGAGCAGCAGAAACAGTAAGGGCGCGCCGAAGGTGAGGATAAACATCACTTCCGCCAGAAAACCGTAATCCAGCGAAATCAAAAGCCGCATCATTTGCGGCAACGACAAAATCGATGTTACGCCGAACAAATCCACGCGGATATACACCATATTGTACGCGAACGCCATCAGAATCAAGGTTGTCAGCGCATAGGCAATCGGCGCGATATACGGATTGTTTTCCACCTCCACAATTTCATGGTTGCACACCGGACAATGCGCTTCCTGTCCCTGACGCAGGCGCGGAATATCCATACGGCAGCCGCAATCCGGGCATTCCACCGTATGTGCAGGCAGCGTCGCATCAGGAAGATAAGACTTGTAGCGCCACCAGCGATGGTAGGCAGGAATCCGTTTCATGGTTCGGCAGGGGATAAAGAAGGTGCAAAGAATGTCGCATTATAAAGGAAAACAGAAGGATAGCCCAAATTTAGGTCGATATTTGATTGAATGGCGGCTGCTTAATAAGGTTTGGGCCGTCTGAAAAGTTTGAAAAGGGTTTAGAAGGTTATTGCTATGGGCTGTTAAATTTTATTAATAGGTCTTAGTTTGGTTTATTGTTATTATATTAAAAATAATATATATTCTCAATATTTAAAAACACGATGAGTCTTGTAGATCTGTGGAAGGTACGCGGTCAACGAATCTGAAGCAGGTTAAAAATTATCTTCTTTGTTTTTAAAACGATTCTTTTCAAATTAGACGGTATTTTTAACTATAAAGGCCGTCTGAAACCATTAGTCTCTTAATTCAAAGGAAACATCATGAGTGAAACACAAGAGCTGACTTTCGCCAAACGCTTGAAAGAGCAAACCACAGTTACACACGACAGCGTTGATAACTTGGTTATGTTTGTTCAGCCTTTCGTCAGCAAAGAAAACTACATCAAATTTTTGAAACTCCAATCAGTCTTCCACAAAGCTGTCGATCACATCTATAAAGATGCCGAATTAAACAAAGCCATTCCCGAACTCGAATACATGGCGCGTTACGATGCCGTAACCCAAGACCTAAAAGACTTGGGTGAAGAGCCTTACAAATTCGACAAAGAATTGCCGCATGAAACAGGCAATAAAGCCATCGGCTGGCTCTATTGCGCCGAAGGTTCAAATTTGGGTGCTGCTTTCTTGTTCAAACACGCTCAAAAACTCGAATACAACGGCGAACACGGCGCACGCCACCTGGCCCCGCATCCCAACGGCCGCGGCAAACACTGGCGCGCCTTCGTCGAGCACCTGAATGCCCTGAACTTAACTCCGGAAGCAGAAGCAGAAGCCATTCAAGGAGCGCAGGAAGCGTTTGCCTTCTATAAAGTGATTCTGCGTGAAACCTTCGGTTTGCCGGAAGGCACAGAAGCCCCCGAAGGCATGATGCCGCACAGACACTAAAAATAATGAAACAAACAAGGTCTCGGCATGGATGTTTGCAGAGACCTTTAATTACACGACACAGATTTATTTGTACGGGTTGCTGTCTTATTAAATATTAATGATTATCAGAAAATTTATTATGCATTAACTGATGGATGAACAATCCATTACACCTTGAGTTGATAATATGAAACCATTACACATGCTTCCTATTGCCGCGCTGGTCGGCAGTATTTTCGGCAATCCAGTCTTGGCAGCGGATAAAGCTGTAACTGAAACCACACCCGTTAAAGCAGAGATAAAAGAAGTCCGCGTTAAAGGCCAGCGTAATGCGCCTGCAACCGTGGAACGTGTCAACCTCGGCCGCATTCAACAGGAAATGATACGCGACAACAAAGACTTGGTGCGTTACTCCACCGATGTCGGCTTGAGCGACAGCGGCCGCCATCAAAAAGGCTTTGCCATTCGTGGCGTGGAAGGCAACCGTGTCGGTGTCAGCATTGATGGCGTGAGCCTGCCTGATTCTGAAGAAAACTCACTGTATGCCCGTTATGGCAACTTCAACAGTTCGCGTCTGTCTATCGACCCCGAACTCGTGCGCAACATTGAAATCGTGAAGGGCGCTGACTCTTTCAATACCGGCAGCGGCGCATTGGGTGGCGGCGTAAATTACCAAACCCTGCAAGGTCATGATTTGCTGTTGCCTGAGCGTCAGTTCGGCGTGATGATGAAAAACGGTTACAGCAGCCGCAACCGCGAATGGACAAATACACTTGGTTTCGGCGTGAGCAACGACCGCGTGGATGCTGCTTTGCTGTATTCGCAACGTCGCGGTCATGAGACCGAAAGTGCGGGCGAGCGTGGCTATCCGGTAGAGGGTGCCGGCAGCGGAGCGAATATCCGTGGTTCTGCGCGCGGTATTCCTGATCCGTCCAAACATAAATACCACAGCTTCTTGGGTAAGATTGCTTATCAAATCAACGACAACCATCGTATCGGCGCATCGCTCAACGGTCAGCAGGGGCATAATTACACGGTTGAAGAGTCTTATAACCTGACCGATTCTTCCTGGCGCGAAGCCGACGATGTCAACAGACGGCGCAATGCCAACCTGTTTTACGAATGGACGCCTGATTCAAATTGGTTGTCGTTGTTGAAGGCAGACTTCGATTATCAGAAAACCAAAGTGGCGGCGGTTAACAACAAAGGCTCGTTCCCGATGGATTATTCCACCTGGACGCGCAACTACAACCAGAAGGATTTGGACGAAATCTACAACCGCAGCATGGATACAACCTTCAAACGCATTACGCTGCGTATGGACAGCCAGCCGTTGCAACTGGGCGGGCAACACCGCCTGTCGTTTAAAACTTTCGCCAGCCAACGTGAGTTTGAAAACTTAAACCGCGACGATTACTACTTCAGCGGCCGTATTTTACGCACGTCCAGCACGATTCAGCATCCGGTGAAAACCAACAACTACGGTTTCTCGCTGTCTGATCAAATCCAATGGAACGACGTGTTCAGCAGCCGCGCAGGTATCCGTTACGACTACACCAAAATGACGCCGCAGCAACTGAATGCCGAGTGTCATGCTTGTGACAAAACACCACCTGCAGCCAACACTTATAAAGGCTGGAGCGGTTTTGTCGGCTTGGCTGCACAGCTGAGTCAGACATGGCGTTTGGGTTACGATGTAACTTCCGGTTTCCGCGTGCCGAATGCGTCTGAAGTGTATTTCACTTACAACCACCGCTCAGGTAAATGGTTGCCTAATCCGAACCTGAAAGCCGAGCGCAGCACCACCCATACCCTTTCTCTGCAAGGCCGCAGCGAAAAAGGTACTTTGGATGCCAACCTGTATCAAAGCAATTACCGTAACTTCTTGTCGGAAGAGCAGAAGCTGACCACTAGCGGTGAACCTGGCTGTACTGAGGAAAATGCTTACTACGGTATATGCAGCAATCCTTATTCCGAAAAACTGGAATGGCAGATGCAAAACATCGACAAGGCCCGAATCCGTGGTCTTGAGCTGACAGGCCGTCTGAATTTGGGTCAAGTGGTTTCTTTCGTACCTGAAGGCTGGAAACTGTTCGGCTCGCTGGGCTACGCGAAAAGCAAACTGTCGGGCGACAACAGCCTTCTGTCCACCCAACCGCTGAAAGTGATTGCCGGCATCGACTACGAAAGCCCGAGCGAAAAATGGGGCGTGTTCTCCCGCCTGACCTATCTGGGAGCGAAAAAGGCCAAAGACGCACAATATACCGTTTATGAAGACAACGGCTGGGGTACGCCTTTGCAGAAAAAGGTAAAAGATTACCCATGGCTGAACAAATCGGCTTATGTGTTTGATATGTACGGCTTCTACAAACCGGCTAAAAACCTGACTTTGCGCGCCGGCGTGTATAATGTGTTCAACCGCAAATACACCACTTGGGATTCCCTGCGCGGCCTGTACAGCTACAGCACCACGAACTCTGTGGATAAAGACGGCAAAGGCTTAGACCGCTACCGCGCCCCAGGCCGCAATTACGCTGTATCGCTGGAATGGAAATTCTAAGCAGTTAACGGATAGCTAAAGGCCGTCTGAAAGTTTTGATGACTTTCAGACGGCCTTTTTTATTTAAAACGAAATCTTTAAACGGATAACAACGGCTGCTGCCGAACAATCGCGCGGATGATGGCACGGTTGGGGTGTAGCGCGGTTTTCAGCCTTTGCGATAGCGGATGGGGCAAGCCGAGTATTTCGGCCGCAATGGCGGCGGCGCAGATGGGGGCTGTCGCCAGGCCTCGCGTACCGTGTGCCGTATTAATGTAGGCATTGGGCAGGTAAGGGCAGGGGATATTGTCGAGGCGGTAGTTTTTGTCCAATGCCAGCTTGGCGTAGGCGGACTGCATGGCGGCGATGTCGCCGAGCGCGCCGACAACGGGCAAGTGGTCGAGGCTGTCGCAACGCAGGGCGGCATGGCCTTGTGTATCGTGAAGGCCGTCTGAAAACGAATCTTGATCAAACAGGGATTGTGCCAATGGGGGATTGAGTTGTTGAAGGGCGGCGCGGTTGTCGATTTCTTCGTTTGGATACCAAGTTTCATCGTTGCTGTTGAGGACAAATGTCGCGCCGTAGCAGTGGCGGCCTTGCCAGCTCGGGCTGATGTAGCTTTCGCCGGAAATGGCGCAACGCAGTTTTTGTGAAAACGGGCTGGCGGATACAACGCCGGTTTGTCCGCGGATTTGGCGGAAAGGCAGGGCGGAGACGTTGGTGTCGGCGGCAGTCGGGCTGTGCGCGCCCATGCAGTAAACGATATGGCTGGCATTGAAATGCGCATCCGGTGTGTGTGCCGTCCATTGTGTGCCGTCATGCGATACGGCGGTCAGCGGCGAGTGTTCGTGCAACTCAATCAGCGGATGATTCAATAAGGTATGCACGACGGCGGGCGGATTCAGCCATACGCCTTGCGGCCAGTAAAGGCCGTCTGAAAATACGTCTATGCCTGCAATGTGCGCAGCCTCTTCGGCAGATACGCTGCGGTAGAGGTGTTTATGCTGGTGTTGCAAACCCAAGGTTTGATTGCGTTTACGTTCGCTTTCGTCAAAATTCAAATGCAATACGCCGTCGCCGCCCCATACGTCGGAGTCGGGCAGCAAGTCTTCCAACAATCGGCGCGTGTAGCCGTAGCCTGTCAGCAACAGCTCGGTTTGTTCGGTATCGTGTGGCGAGATTTTGGCGTAGAGCAAGCCTTGGCGGTTACCACTGCCTGCCTGCGCCGCTTTGCCTGCCTCCAAAACCGTAACGCGTACGCCGTGCTCCGCCAGTTTGCGCGCGGTCGCTGCGCCAGCAATGCCTGCGCCGATGATCAGGACGTGTTCGGGTGCGGCTTGATGTTCAGGCCGTCTGAACCAAGGTTTTAGAGTAATGGGGGTGGATTGGGGTATGGCTTCGGTTTGCCATTCGATATGAGGGAAATGTTCGTGTAAGCGGTCGGCGCGGTGTGGCGGAACCAGCCAAAGGTGCACGTCAGGCAATAGGTTTTCCAAAACATTGACGCTGTTGAACTGAAGGCATTTCATGGCTTGAACGAGGCGGTTGTTCAGACGGCCTTCAAGCTCGGATGGCTGATTCGATAATGGAAAATCGGGAATATGGTTTTCAGGCAGGCAGACAATCAAATAAAGCGGCGCGGTATGGTGTTCGATGGCGCGGCAAAGGTCGGCAAGGGTGGGTGTGGTGTTCCAAGCAAGGCAGGTCATGATGAAAGGCCGTCTGAAAAAGAGGCTTTATTGTAACGCGGTTTGCGCGGATAGAATATCCGGATGGGTTTTGATAAAATCTTTCGATATTTGTTTTCCCATTGATTTTCATACAGGAATTTTATGCGCCGTCTTTTATTGTGCCTTCTCGCTTCCGGCTTGCCCGTTGTTTGCTCGTCCGCGCCGCCGGATAACGGCAGCAAAGCCGTTCAGTCCGCACGTTGGGCAACGCCCGTCAAACACGATGCCAACCTTTATCGCATCGATGACAAGCTTTACCGCAGCGAGCAGCCCGTTGCCGAAGATGGCGAAGCCATTGTCAAGCTGGGCATTCAAAGCGTGATCAACCTGCGCTTTTTCGACCGCAACGATGACGACCATTTGAAGGCGTATGGTTTAACCTTGCTAAACCGTCCGTTGCTGTCATGGAGCATTAAGCCGAAAGAGATTGCGGAAATCCTATACCTGATTGAAAAACAACAGCAAAATGGCGCGGTACTTATCCATTGTTATCACGGCGCGGACCGCACCGGTTTGATTGCCGGAATGTACCGCATCATCTATCAAGGCTGGCCGGTGGAAGAAGCAAAAGCCGAAATGCAACATGGTCCTTACGGTTATCACAGCATTTGGAAAAACATTGCCAAGCTGTTTACCGAAGAGAAAGTCAAGCAGGTTAAAACGCATTTGGAAGCCTTGCGCAAACGCGGTTGACACTAAGATTTAAATCATAAAAGGCCGTCTGAAAGAACAAATCTTTCAGACGGCCTTTTAAATGGCAGATTGCTTAAATTACAAAATCCGTAGTCGATAATTGAATGCTTTGATCCATATCGGCAGACGGAGTTTTGGAAGAGCGGCCGACCGGTTTGGCCGGTACGCCGACAACGGTAATCGAAGACGGCACGTCGGCAACCACCACGCTGCCTGCGCCGATTTTGGCATTTTCGCCGATGCGGATGTTGCCCAGAATCGAAGCGTTCGCACCAATCATCACGCCATTGCCGATTTTTGGGTGGCGGTCGCCGCTTTCTTTGCCCGAACCGCCCAGCGTTACGCCGTGGAGGATGGAAATATTGTTGCCCAAGACGGCGGTTTCGCCGGCCACAAAACCGGTGGCATGGTCGAGCATTAAACCGTGACCGAAACGGGCGGCCGGGTGAATGTCGACACCGAAGACTTCCGACATGCGGTTTTGCAGGAAATACGCCAGCGTTTTACGGCCGTTTTGATAGAGCCAGTGGTTGATGCGGTGTGCCTGTACGGCGTGGAAGCCTTTGAAATACAACAGCGGCAGCGAATATTCGTCACAAGCCGGATCGCGCTCGTAAATGGCTTTCAAGTCGGCCTCGACACATTTGCTGATACGGGTGTCCACGCTCAAAGCCTGCTGATAAATTTCAAACAGCGCGCGCACATCCATAATCGGGCTGCCGAGCTTGCTGGAAAGATGGTAGGCAAGTACCGAATCGAGCGAATCGTGGCGCAACACGGTTTGATGCAGGAAGCTTGCCAGCATCGGTTCGGCCGCGGCGGCAGCTTCGGTTTCTTCGCGGATGGTGTGCCACAGATTAAAATCGGTTGAATTCAAATGGTCTTTTTTCATATTCGAGGCCGTCTGAAGAATAAAATCAGATGGCTATCTTACCGTTTTCCAACGTCTTTTAACAAGGCATTTGATAATCGACGTTCAAATGCTTGAAGTTTTTTCAGACGGCCTTATATATGAAACATCGAATATCAACACGCTAAAAGGATGTCAGAAATGACGGAGCATAACGAACAACATCAACACGAAGCAGAAGAAGCGGCAGCCGTAGAAACTGCCGAAACCGTTGAAACCGAACAAGCAGAACCGACTTACGAAGAGCTTCAGGCGCGTGTCACCGAGTTGGAAGGCCAACTCAAAGACAGCGAGTTGCGCGGTTTGGCAAACGAGCAAAACCTGCGCCGCCGCCATCAGCAAGAAATTGCCGATACCCATAAATTCGCCGGACAAAAATTTGCGGCCGAAATGCTGCCTGTCAAAGACTATCTTGAAATGGCGCTGCTCGACCAAAGCGGTAATTTCGATGCCCTGAAAATGGGCGTGCAAATGACTTTGAACGAGCTGCAAAAAGCATTTGATGCCACACACATTAAAGAAATCAACCCACAGCCGGGTGACAAACTCGATCCGCACCAACATCAAGCGATGCAGGCAGTCGTCAGCGAGCAAGAGCCGAATACCATCGTCAGCGTGATGAAAAAAGGCTACACACTATCTGACCGTGTGCTGCGTCCTGCGATGGTTGTCGTGGCGAAAAAAGAAGATTGAAGGCACCGCTTGATAAAGTTTATCAAGCATAAAATCTTCAGACGGCCTTATCTGGTTTTAAAGCCTGATGTTCCGCTATTGGAAAATCATTCCGATAAACCGGAATCGGAAAATTAAAGCCGGCCATCTGAAAAAAGAATAAACGGCTTGTGGATAAATAAATCAAATACTTGAATTTAATTTAAAAAAAAATTCAAATTAAGCCTTGAAAAAAAATGAAGCAACCTTATTTACAAGCCATCGGAACGAAATGTTCCACAGGATTATTAATTTAGAAAAGTTTATTTATTAGGAGCAACATAATATGGCAAAAGTAATCGGTATTGACTTAGGTACAACCAACTCTTGTTTGGCCATTTCTGAAAACGGTCAAACCAAAGTCATCGAAAATGCAGAAGGTGCACGCACCACTCCTTCCGTTATCGCTTATTTGGACGGCGGCGAAGTCCTCGTCGGCGCACCGGCAAAACGCCAAGCCGTAACCAACGCTAAAAACACCATCTACGCTGTAAAACGTTTGATCGGTCATAAATTTGAAGACAAAGAAGTCCAACGCGACATCGAATCCATGCCTTTCGAAATCATCAAAGCCAACAACGGTGACGCATGGGTGAAAGCGCAAGGCAAAGAGTTGTCTCCGCCGCAAGTTTCCGCAGAGGTCCTGCGCAAAATGAAAGAAGCCGCTGAAGCTTACTTGGGTGAGAAAGTCACCGAAGCCGTGATTACCGTTCCTGCCTACTTCAACGACAGTCAACGTCAAGCGACTAAAGACGCAGGTCGCATCGCAGGTTTGGACGTAAAACGCATCATCAACGAGCCGACCGCTGCCGCTTTGGCATTCGGTATGGACAAAGGCGACAACAAAGACCGCAAAGTAGCCGTATATGACTTGGGTGGCGGTACTTTCGATATCTCCATCATCGAAATCGCCAACCTCGACGGCGACAAACAATTTGAAGTATTGGCTACCAACGGCGATACTTTCTTGGGCGGTGAAGACTTCGACCAACGCTTGATCGACTACATCATTGACGAGTTCAAAAAAGAACAAGGCATTGATTTGAAACAAGACGTAATGGCTCTGCAACGTCTGAAAGAAGCTGCTGAGAAAGCTAAAATCGAATTGTCCAGCGGTCAGCAAACTGAAATCAACCTGCCATACATCACTATGGACGCAACCGGTCCGAAACACTTGGCCATGAAAATTACCCGCGCCAAATTCGAAAGCCTGGTTGAAGACTTGATCCAACGTTCTATCGAGCCTTGTAAAGTTGCATTGAAAGATGCCGGCTTGAGCACCAGCGACATCGACGACGTGATTTTGGTCGGCGGTCAAAGCCGTATGCCGAAAGTACAAGAAGCCGTTAAAGCCTTCTTCGGTAAAGAGCCTCGTAAAGACGTGAACCCTGACGAAGCTGTTGCCGTAGGTGCAGCGATTCAAGGCGAAGTATTGAGCGGCGGCCGTAGCGACGTATTGCTGCTGGACGTAACTCCTCTGTCTTTGGGTATCGAAACCATGGGCGGTGTGATGACCAAGCTGATTCAAAAGAACACTACTATTCCGACTAAAGCGTCTCAAGTGTTCTCTACTGCCGAAGACAACCAAAGCGCAGTAACCATCCACGTACTGCAAGGCGAACGCGAACGCGCTTCTGCCAACAAATCTTTGGGTCAGTTCAACTTGACCGACATCGCACCTGCACCACGCGGTATGCCACAAATTGAAGTTACTTTCGACATCGACGCCAACGGTATCTTGCACGTTTCTGCCAAAGACAAAGGTACTGGCAAAGCAGCCAACATTACCATCCAAGGTTCTTCAGGTTTGAGCGAAGAGGAAATCGAACGCATGGTAAAAGATGCCGAGGCCAACGCTGAAGAAGATAAAAAACTGACTGAATTGGTCGCTTCCCGCAACCAAGCCGAAGCTCTGATTCACTCTGTGAAAAAATCTCTGGCTGACTACGGCGACAAACTCGACGCTGCCGAGAAAGAAAAAATCGAAGCTGCGTTGAAAGAAGCTGAAGAAGCAGTTAAAGGCGACGACAAAGCCGCTATCGATGCCAAAGCCGAGGCTTTGGGCGCAGCCAGCCAAAAATTGGGCGAAATGGTTTACGCTCAAGCGCAAGCCGAAGCACAAGCAGGCGAGGGCGCACAAGCCGAGTCTTCAGTTAAGAAAGACGACGACGTTGTAGATGCCGACTTTGAAGAAGTAAAAGACGACAAAAAATAATTGATGCCATCTGAAAAAAAGCGCGAATCGAAAGGTTCGCGCTTTTTGTCGTTTGGGAAATGTGTAAAGACGTTTTGTCAAAATTGACGGTAAACTTTCAAAACCTTGCTACATCATTGTGTCGCCATACTTCTATTGCCAAATTTTGAACAGATTTCGCCGAATGCTGACAGCAGCTGACAGTCAAAGCCATTAATATTTGTCCATCGCTTGAGTGCGAATAAATTCTTATTTTTACCTCAAATCAACTCCTTGAAAGAAGATAAATATGAAAAAACTGATTCAAATGACCTCTTTGATGGTTGCGGCTGCCGGCTTGGTATTTGCTCCTGTCGCTTCTGCACACGGCAAACACGAAATGCATCCGAAACAAGAGCGTATGCACGAAAAAGCCAAACTGCAAAAAATGAAAAAACCTGCACCTAAAGCCAAACACCACGCAGCCAAGCCCAAACATCATCAAGAGCATCGCCACGAACATCATTAAGATGAACCCTCAACAATAAATAAGGCCGTCTGAAACCCAAACATCAGTTTTCAGACGGCCTTCGGTTTATCTGTCAAATAGCGCTTTGCCGTTTTTCTTGTGCCAAACGGGTCGGCTCCAGCCAGGCAATGTTTCTCTCTGCCAGCGCATCGCGCCAATAATCCAGTTTGGTATCCAAATCTTCAGAGAAACTGTCTTGATTCAAAAGCTGAATGATAACGCCGCCGTCCGTAGCTTCGGCCAAGCGGCTGATTTGACGCAAAATGCCGCGGTCGGGAACAGTTTGCGTGCGTACGCCGATGAGAAGTTGCGCCGGAGTTTGTTTCAATTCGGCTTCTAATTGTTCCAAATCTTTTCTGCCGGCGGCCACGCCTTTGTCTATCCATTCTTGCGCCAAAACGCCGGAAAACCAAAGCGGATCAGGCCATTCCGTTTCCAGTGTAACAGCCCATTTGGGCGCATTATTCAGCGTAATTTTAGATGAAACGGGAACGATGTTTTCCTGAAAATCATCGGCGTCGACAATTTTCGTTTGCCATGTGCGGAGGATGTTTTGATAGTAGGGCTGATTCAAATCCAAACGTTCGCGAAGGGTTTTTAAAGTAATCTTGCAAGCCAGCCAAGCAAGCAAGCGCGGCAGAATGCCATAGCAGATAATGCTGCCGATGAGTAAACCCGCCCAAGCGCGTGCATCTTCGATATGATTGTTCAGACGGCCTGCAATTACTGCCTGACTGTCGGGAACAGGAAAGCCCAAACGTTCCGGCAGCCATGACAAAGCCTCAACCGTTTTCACCAATGCCGTATTACTTAAAAGCGTACTTTCCCAGTTGAACGTATATTGACGCACCAAAAGCAGCAGCAAAACAGAAACCAACATTCCCGACAGCGTGCATAGCCACAGACCGTGTGAAGTTGCACCAATCAGCCAACGCGTTTGCGGTTTGCGCCATTCATCCACATAAAGCCGCAAAATTGCCTGATTGACAGGATCTTTGCCTCGGAACCAAGTTGCCGGACTGCTGATAAAGTGCACATTTTTCAAATGCAGGAATAAAGTCGCCAGCCACACCAGCAGCATGACTGTATTCATGCCCAAAATCCCGGCCAATACCAGAAAAAAGTTCAGCCCCTGATTGTCCATCAAAAGATAAGTACTGGAAAAACCGACCGTAAACAACAACGTCGCCGCAACAATCCAAAGCCAAAACGAGCCTGTCTCCACCTGTTGCAACACATATTTCAAATGCTGGTCGCGGTCAATAATTTGGGCACGGTGTATCAGTTTTTCCTCGTTGCCGCCATCAATATGTCGCAACGCTTCCGTCGCCTGAACGGGATCTCCCGGAAAAATATAGGCACGTTCTTCAAGGATACGGACCAATTCGACAAGTTTTTGCGATGGATTCAACATAAATGATAGGCCGTCTGAAAGATAAGTGGAAACGTCTGTTATACCCCCAAATAAACCCCTTTTTTGCAAAGGTCAAAAAATTAAAAGCAGTTTTGATTTTGAATAGGGTATATAGTGGAATAGATGTAAAAAAAGCAGCCCGAAAGCTGCTCATTTTGAGTGTGGTGCGGACGGAGGGACATGAACTAAAGAGATAATTCATTGTTTTATATTATAAAAATAATAAAGCAATTCAAATATCCCCACAAATATCACCACATTTTGCAAAGGTCAAAAAATAATTTAGCAGTCTAGTGCCGGTCATTATAACTTTTTTTGGTGCGTGTTGTTATTTGAGTGATTAGGCCGGCGGCTTCCATCTCAAATTTAAAACGCTATATATATATACAAAATGCACTGGTTACTCTGGTTACTTGGTTACCAGCCCCTAAAAACCTTTATAAATCAACGATAATGCGGTAACAAGTTATGCTCTTGTCATTGGTTACCAGTGCCGGTTAAGTGGTTACCCGCCGCCTTTTGCTTTCTTTTCATGGACTTGCAAAAATCTAGGGACTGCGTTATTACGCGCGCGCGCGTATTGGTGTCGAAATTATTTATTCCACTGCCTGCCTTTTGGGTAGATATGGCGTAAATAGACTAAAATTGCGCTGTAAACGTGTTTCATTGATTGGGTAGCAACTGTATTTTTGCCAGACGGGGTGAAAAATACAGTTGCTACACCTTGGTTTTAAAGAACGCGGTTAGCGAGGATGCAGGCTACGGCTTACTTTTTTTTGTTGTGTGCTTTAAGCCATTTTTGCATTTGTTCAATTTCCGCTTGTTGTGCGTTAATAATATCCTCAGCAAGCTTACGCATTTCAGGATCCTTTCCGTATTTTAATTCAACTTCCGCCATTTTTACTGCGCCAATATGGTGTGGCAGCATACCTGCTGCAAAAGCAACATCAGGATCTTTATATTGCGCAGCTGCCATCATGTCTTGATTCATTTGATCCATACCTTGCATTAATTCTTGTTGCATTGCAGAACCTGTCGACATTTGCATATTCATGTGTGCTTGATGCGGTTGCTCATTAGCTTGGGCATAATTTGAAATTGCAATAGCGCTAAGTGTGATAAAAGTCATAAGTTTTTTCATGTTTTTCGCCTATGTGATAACTAAAGGAACACAAATCATAAACTTTGACCTAGGGTTAAAGTCAATATTTATTTCGATACACAAGGGTTGGTATAAGGAAAGGGGCAAACAGTCCTAATTTTTGAAATTTAGGGGCTTCCTGTTGATTTTATGCTTTCTTGGTTGGTCTGCCTGAATGTTTGGACGTAAAAAAGCCCGCCATTGTCGGTAATAGCGGGCTTGCTCTTGGTTATTCGTCAAAGTCGGGCGGGGCTTCTCCCATCAAAACATAGAATCGGCTTGCACTGCCGTTGCGTTTGCGCTGGTGTTGCCATCTGCCGTTATCGGCTTTTTTTAACCATTCGTGATCATGTAGGACTTCACACACTTTACGCAGGCTATATCCTTTACAGACTTCATTTTCAAAGGTAAAGGGGATTATCCAATATTCATCTATGCTTCCCTCTTGTTTCCGATAACCTGCGTGATTTTGGTTTGTGGTTTGGGCGTTCCAGTCTGAAAAGCGCATAGATAGGGCGTTAACGTCCATAAAGGCGGTTACTTGCTCAATGATTCGGCGGTCTTCGCGGTTTCCTGTGCCGTTTTCTTCAAGCCATTCATTGAAACACTGCCTTACTCCTGCTTCTCCTGCTCCTTGTCTCATGCCGGTAATAGGGGCGGCATATTCCAAGACGGCGGCCAAAAGGGCGAAGCGGCGGGCAATTCTTCGCGCCTGTCCCTCCATTGGTGGTAAGGTCTCAAGGAATCGGGCGCGGCTAGCTTCTACGGCTTGGGCGGCGGCTTCTTTTCCATCTTTGAGGATTTGGCGGATAAGGGCGCGGCCTGCTGTTCCTCGTTGCTTGGCTGTGGCTTGGTTGATATGCTCCGACAGTTTCGCGCCATCTGCGAAGCCGTGTAACGTGTCGTAAATGCCATATCTTGCCTCTGCTTGTATGTCAGGCAATCTAACATGGTTACCCGCTTTCCATTGGGCGCGGTCTCCTATCAGGCTTTCCGGGTTTATTTCGCCGGTCGAAAGTATCAGATTGCGCCATGTTTTCTGTC
This sequence comes from Neisseria sp. HMSC068C12, assembly GCF_001814095.1. Classification (NCBI taxonomy): domain Bacteria; kingdom Pseudomonadati; phylum Pseudomonadota; class Betaproteobacteria; order Neisseriales; family Neisseriaceae; genus Neisseria; species Neisseria sp. HMSC068C12. The sequence goes on from NZ_KV814808.1 coordinate 54,663, forward strand.
TGCGGTTGCCGCCATCTTTTGCGCCCTGTGTTTTTGAAACGCCGTTGATAACGCTGTAAACCATTTGCGGGATTTTTCGGGGGTCGGCTGTTTGCCCGATTTCATCTAACACTAGCAAGCCATCATTACGGGCTAAAGCTAAATTCTGTAAGCCAAGCGGGGTAGTGTCCCAATTGCCTTTAGTGGTTTCAGGGTCTCCCCATACACTCAAGGCAAGCCGCGCGGCGGTTGTTTTGCCTTTTGATGAATCGCCCGCCAAATGGAAGCCGCCGCCCTCTTCGTTCAAAAGTGCCAAGAATGGCGCGGCCATGCTTAATCCTAGCGCCAGGCATAGGCGGCTATTGTTCTCTGCGTATCGCGCGGCCTGATCCTGCCATTCCTTGAGGCTGCCTTTTTCTGTGTAACCGTCTTTTTGGCTGGTGTCTCCGTTGTATAGAATGTTTGTGCCGTCTGCGTTAACGGTTTCCCCGCCTGCCAGTATGTAGGCTTCCCCGTTCCACCCGGCGCGGTCGGTAATGGTAAAGGCCGCCTGGCTTCCCTCTTTCTGCAAATAGTCTGCCAGTTTTTCCCTTTTTGCCCGCCCGCTCATGATGACTAGGCCGAAATTCTGCAAACGCTGCCAGCCTTGAACTGTGCCGATTTCTGCTTGTGGTAGGGCGGCGGTTTTATGCCGGCGTGTGATTTTGTCTTTAAACTTGATAATCTGATAATACGCGCCGTCATTGTCTTGCCCCGTGCCTATAATGTCGATAGGGTCGGAAAGAAATAGCGGCTCTGCTTCGATAATATCGCCGTCTTTGTCGGTTCTAACGTTTACCCACCATACGCCCCGATTATCGATTTCAAAGTGAGGGCGTGGGCGGAATGGCTCGGCATTTTCAAGGTTGTAATCGTTGGTGCTTTCCTGCTTCGCTGTTTCGGTATTTTTCATGCTGTCTGTCCTCCGAAATGGTTGTCTGATTGCTTCTTCTCGTTCAGTTCGTCTAATGCGTCATAGCCGGGCGTTTTGCTTTTCAATACTTTTGCCCTGATCCCTTGCTTAAAGGCTCGCATTGCCAAGTCACAAGCGGCTCTGTAACCAACAGGGCGGGGCGTGTCGTTATCGGCAATAATCGCAATTTCTTTTATACCGTTCGGAAAGTGAAAATTAGTCATGCCGCTTGTACTTAAGGCTGCGTATAAGCCCCAATCGTAAGCCTTGTACAATTCACGGGCGGCAAGGGCGGTTTCTATGCCCTCTGCAATGACAAGACGGCCATTTTCAGGAATCGGGAACAAGTGGACGGCTTGCCCCGATATGCTGCCTTTCTTACGGCTTCTCATTTTCTTTGCCGGTAATGTTTCGCCCGTTTCAGGGTCTTTGATTGCTAGTTTCTGATAGCGTGGGGCGTGTAGTCCGTCCTCTCCGCATGGCTTGTCATAGCTAGGCTGTAAATAGGTTAGGTGTAAGCCTTGTAGCTCTTCGTCCATATCGCGGATAGCGCAAACCATACAGGGGAAACGGCCAAGCAAAAGCGGCTTATTCGCGCCCGTTGTCCAATAGTCTTTTTCAGGTAGAAAACGGACGTTTTCGGGCAAATGCGCCATGTCCAAACCGCGTGATTTCAAATACTGGATAACAGGGGAATCGGGGCGGATAGGTTCTGTGCTTCTCCACAATTCGGCCAGTTTCTCGATTTGGTCTTTTTCGGGGCATGGTTGCGCTTGTGGGTGTTTGGGCGGTATCGGCAAAGGGTCTGCATTATCCATGCCTAAAACGCCTGAAACCTGCTTTAAGGCCGTCTGAAAATCACACCCGAAAAAGTGCATTACCAAGCCGAAACCATCGCCCGCGCCGTTGTTGTAATGGCTGCAAATGAATGTGCCGTTTCCGTCCTTGTCGTCATATCTGAAACGGTCTTTCCCTCCACACGCGGGGCAGGGCTGGTGTTTGTTTTTCAGGTATCGCGTGTCTATGCCTAATGCCGCGTGTATTTCCGGCCAGTGGTATTGTGCGGCGGCTTTAATGTCTTGATATGTTGGCTTCATTGCTCTGCCTCCTCTGTTACAGGTTCTAAAACGATTCCGGCTGTCGGGTCTGTTTCCCATATTGCGGGCGTTTCCGGCTCTAGTTGCTCCGTGTCGGCGTGGGCGGGCTGGTTACAGGCTCGGACTACCAAAGCCAAAAGCAACACCCAAAACACCAGCAAGGCGCGGTTTAAATACCGGCGGAAACGGTCTGATTTATTGGTCTGTTTCATGGTTTATCCTTTGCTATGCCTCCAGTGTTTCAAAACGTGAATCTAATAAAATCAATAAGTTATAAAAACACTAGGGCGAAGTTTGCCCTATGCCGTCTGAAATAGGCGGCATAAAGGCGGGTAAATTTCAGGGAATAGGTGGGCTTAACCGGCGTGGGTTACGCTGTAAGCAGCCCATTCTTTCAGGCCGTCTGAATCGTCAGGGCGCGGGGACGGGGTCAGTTTGAATGTATCCCGCAAGCTCGGATGACAAATCGAAAGATTCCAAGTTTTCCGCATGGGGGACTAGGGTTTGAATGACTGTGGCAAGTCGTGCCGTGCTTCCGCTCGCACTTATGGGGGTGTCGCGGACGGAATGGTCGGCCATGTTGTCGCAAATGGTGTCGATGATTGCGCCCGTATTGGCGATAAATTCGCCGCCGTAGTACAGCGCGTTCATAATGCGGTTTGCCAGCTCTAAGGGGATGGTTACCGTTTGGGCTTGATTTTGAATGGTTTGGATTTGGGTAGAAGTGCAAGATTGCATTTGAAATGCTCCTAATCGTAAAGTGAGATTTGAGAAATGCCCGAAATAGGGGGCGGTGCTCTCTCCTGCGATTAGTCAGGCGTGGACGTTGCCGTTACCACACACCGCCATAAACTTTGATACGCCGTCCAAAGCCTGTGGATAGGCTTCAAACGCCATAGGGGAAAATGGCGATAAAAAATCAGCGTTTACCCTGCTGATTTGGGCTAATCGTATTTGAGAGAGAAACTAAATTCTGCTTCTCAAAGCTCAATCTGTCAAATAGTTTTTTACGGGATTAGACGGCGTTATGCTTACTCTTTCCCGACACCAGCAAAGAAAACCGCCCGCATTTCACGGTCTCCCCGAATTGGTTTTGCACTTCTTCCATCACGGTTATGATTTCATGCCCGGCTCTGCGAAGCTCCATAATGCGTGTGTTATAGCTAAGTATGCCCATCTGTGCCAGCTCCCATGAAGTAACGCTCCCTTTTCTCAATCGAGCTAAAATGCGCTCTCTTTGGCTTGGCGTTTTGGCCTTAATACTGCTAGAATAATTTTTCATAATTTTTTACCTCTTAATTTGTTTGGCCGTCTGAATGTCCGTTCAGGCGGTTTTATTTTGTCTAAAGGGATAGATTCCCGCTGATTCTTCGCGCGCGCGCGTATTGCTACGAAAACTCCTACTCTTCACGCTTGGCGGCCAGTTTGTTGAGATACTCTTCAATCTCACTGGAAAGCCAGCCGGTAATATTTTCAGAAAGTTTGATAGGCTTAGGAAAATCAGGGCGGTGATGGCGGCTCTTAGGGTTTACCCAATTCCAGATAGTCGCTCGTGAAACACCCATAACGCGGGCGGTATCGTTTACTCTTAATACAGTGTTATTCATTGATTGCCTTTCTTAGTCGGGGTTATATGACAGGCAAAAGAATAGCCGCCTCTGTGGGCGGCTTCTAGGAAGTAGCTTGCTGATTTCCTGTAATAGCTAGCTGATTTCCTGTAATAGCTAGCTGATTTCATGAAATGAACTAGTTGATTTCATGTTTGATATACGAAAAAGCCCGCGTAATGCGGGCGGAGGATTATGCTATAGCAAATTTTGCAATCAGAAGCTTAACTTCCCTGCTGGCATATTGTGATGTTGAAGCCCCGGCAATGATACGCCCCAACAGTTGTTCGCTACATGGTGATTTCACGGAGAATATCCCTTCGTGCACACGGTTTTCTATGTGTTCGACGGCATCAATCCTTGCATCACGGTAGCGGACATAACTGTCATGTTGGACAAAAGGATGTTCTCCCTGCCTGATGATGCAGGCATTATCATATGGGATATTTTCCCGGATAGAAGAAATGCCGACAGAAAGAACCTGCGGCTTATTCCCACGGTTGGGCAGAATACACGGATTGACTAGGATGGTAAATAAGTGTTGGTAGCTATTTGGACCGGATGGGATGAGTAGGCATTCTCCTTGCCTGCATTGCCACGATTGAGGCATACCGTCTCCTACCCGAAAGCGCGATTGATGTAAGCCTGTTCTTCCAGTCTTTCTACAATCGCTACGGCTTGTTCGTCATCATAACCAAGCACAGACAACAGTTTTTTGATGGGAATTGGGCGGCTTGAGCCGTGAGGGTCTTCCCATTCCGGGCATAACCCGTTGTGGGTCATGTTGCGCAGATCCCATGCGGAATAATGGCCGTAATTCTCCCAAACCGATTCCAGTACTTCCAAATCGGTTTCGGATAATGCCAATAAGTCTTCCTCGGGCGTCCGAATCATACTTGGATCGCGTAAGGCAAGCATTCTGTTTTCGCGGTCGCTAACCCACGTTGCCCATCCGTTTGGAACGGACTCATGTCCGCCGTTAATGAAATCCAAGGTCATGGAGAGTACCGGGCCATGCGGCATTGAAACCAATGCGTCACCTGTCAGGCCTTCTCCGAAGCGCAAAAAAGACTCACGTTCAGCCAAGTACATCAGCTTCATCAGCTTCAGTACTTCAAGCCTGCCGTTTGCCTTGTACAGCATGAAGGCGGCCGCTTGGGCAGCCTTTGGCTCTTGGAAAATGGTATCGTTGTGCGGTTTCATACTTTTAATTATATGCGGTTGTTTGTAAAGCAGGCAATCTAAATCTGGCACATTTCCGTACATTTTACATCTTTTCGATATATCTCAGCATATTCCTCAATCCGACACGAACCGTTTGTGTCGTTTCAGGTTCGGCGAGGTGTGAAAAAGCCCGCGTGTGCGGGCGGGTTGAATGGGGTGGGCTATGCCTGATTCATGGCGATCAGGGCGGCTTCTAGGAAGTAGCTTGCTGATTTCCTGTAATAGCTTGCTCATTTCATATTTTTAAAGTTGTCTATCCATTTAAGTATCGTTTTTTCTGTTGGCTCTCCAGGCGCGGGAATAACTCCTGAAGCAATTAAATCTCTTATCAATTTGTACAATGTCGTTTTGCCGCCCTTTTGTTTCAGAATATCTTGTTTTTCTTCTAGTAGCTCATTCACTGCTGTTATCGTGCCGGCTTTTTCGTAAGGGCTTTGCTTGGCGCGTCCTCCTTTTCGGGCAGCTTCTATAAGAGATTCATCCGGATTGGCTTCAAGTTCTATCGCTCCCAAAGAAGCGGTTATAAAGTTTGCAAGTCCTTGAAATTTATAAAACCTATCTTCGTAACTAAGGCCATCAAATTCTGTTACATAATCAAAAATGGCTTTTGCTGTAAAGAAATTCAGCATATTTACGGCTGTTTCCCAATCTGCATCATCAAGTATAAAGGATTCAAAAGGGTTTAGTTCCTCCAGATAATTATATGGCTGGTTATATTCCTCCTCATATCTTTTAATAGCTTCCAAACATTTTTGTTCAGTTCGTTCAATTTCTTTTATGCCTTTTATTATCCAGCCGAAAAATTCAGGCTGTTCTAAATGCTTGAAGTCATGGAAAGCCCTGATTACAACTCTTTCAGCGTTAAACCAATATATCCCCAATGCTTCATAGAACATTTTTGAGTTTTTTATTTGATAAATAGCGTTGTATTTTTCATGGTCAAGACAGGATTTATCATCGCTATCTGTACTAAAAAACATATGATCAATAGGATATTCATCTACCACGTCATTTATCTGCTCAATAGGTTTGTCATCTGTAAAGTCAGTCATTTGCTTATATCTCCTTTGTTGTAACCACAAAAAGGGCTTAGAAGTTTCACGCCTCAATGCTCAATACCGGCGGCCGTTGCGTGTTGCTCCGTGTCGGTATCATCTCTCACGTCCAAGCCAACCAACGAAAGCAAAACATCTAATGCACTGTATTTCATAGGGTTAATTTCTTTCTGTATAAAATGGTAACCAGTGGTAACCAGTTGGTAACCAGTAAATTTACGTTAACTGGTTACCGCTTTTTCTTTGTATTTATATTTATATTCATATAGTTATATTTGTTAAATTTTGTGGTAACCAGTGTAACCACTATATTTACTCACGCGCATAGGGAATTTTTAAACCGTCCTGCTCTCTTGGATCATCTGTAATGCCTGGTTGTATTGCTCCCGCAAATAGTCGCTATACCATTGCATAAACTCGATACGCTGGGGCATATACTCGGCCATGTAGGCGTATGAATCCTTTGTTTTATCTTCTTCAACGTGGGCAAGCTGAATCTCGATTGCGCCGCCGTTGAAGTTGTTTTCATAAAGCAAACTACTTGCTACTGCTCTGAAGCCATGCGGCGTGGCCTTGCCCTTGTAGCCTAGCTTCTCGTTAATGATTTTTCCTAGCGTGTTCTCGCTGATATGGCGGTTTACGCTGGTTCTACTTGGAAACATAAACCGGCTATGCCCTGTCAGCGTGTGTAACTCTTGTAGCAGCTCTATCGCCCAATCAGAAAGAGGAACACATAAAGCGGGCTTGGGCTTCATCTTTTCATGCTTCATTCTTTCAGCGGGAATGATCCAACGCTTGTTTTTAAAATCCACTTCTTGCCATTGCCCGCTGCGCAATTCGTTATTTCTCACAAACACCAGCATGATCAGCATGATGGCAATTTTGTTTTGCCGCTCTATGTTGGTTGCCAGTATCAAGCGGCGGTAAAACTCCGGCAATTCTTCACGGGGCAGGGCGGGTTTATGTTTGGTGGGTAAATTGGGAATGTGATTTTTCAACAGGCGGGCTGGGTTGTTTTCTGAAATTTCCAGCATGGCGGAATAGTCAAAAACCGCCCCGATCCAGCCCCTGATTTTGTCGGCGGTATCAGTAACGCCCCTTGCCATAATGTCATCAAGCAAGTTTTTGATGTGGGTTACCTTGATTTCATTAACGGGGATTTCTCCAATGACTGGGAAAACGTCATTTTTCAAATAACGCATGATCCGCTCGGCGTGGTGTTCTTTCCAGCGGGGCAAATTGTCCTTGTGCCATTGCTTGGACAAATGCTCAAAAGTATTTAACAAGGCGGCTTGCTGGGCTGCTTTGGCTTCTTGCTTGGCTTTGGTAGGGTCTTGCCCTTGTGCAATCATGCGGCGGGCGTTTTCGGTGGCTTGTCGGGCTTCTACCAGTGAAACGGCTGGATATTTCCCGATAGTGAAGTCTTTATCTTTGCCATTCATGCGGTATCTCATGCGGAATATTTTCCCGCCCGCTGGCGTAATTTCAAGATATAGGCTGTTTCCGTCAAATAACTTAACTTTCTTTCCAGTGTTAGACGGTTTGGCAGCTTTAATTTGGCGGTCGTTTAGTGGCATTGTGGGGATGTTTTTCAGTGGTTTTGGCTGATTCCCTGAATCATACCCACAATTTGTGGTTTACTCAATTAAACGGCATTATTTGTATTAGACGATTAGAAAGCGGTTGAACGGCCTTAAGGCATTGATATTACTGGGATTGGTTGCCCGTGTTGGGCGAGATTAGACGAAAAAAAAGCCCCGTAAAGGGGTTGGGTGGTGCGGACGGAGAGACTCGAACTCTCACACCTCGCGGCGCCAGAACCTAAATCTGGTGCGTCTACCAATTTCGCCACGTCCGCACTAATTTGAACCGTGGATTATACACAAGATTAATGGGGGTGCAAAGTCTTGTTTGCTTGAATTTTTCGGCTTATCCCTTATATAATGGTTTATTCCGGCCGTCTGAAAGCAGGGTTTGTTTTCAGACGGCCTCAACTTTACTATTGGTGAGGAAGGGCAGATGCCTGCTTTATTGATTAAAGATTTTTTGCAGACGCAAGGTTTGAAGTTGTCTGCGGATGATATACATGTTGCTTATTTGACTGCCCAGGCTGTGATTAAAATGGGCAATGCTTCGGTTGAGCGTTCGATTTTGTGGCCGTCTGAAAATGGTTGGCAGTTGGCGGATTATGTCGATGCCGAACATGAATGGTTGCTGAAACAGATTTTTATGGCTTTGGACTCAGTTGCCGAGCGCACTGAGCATTTGAAAAGCGCAGCAGTTTATACAGCGTTTCCGAAAGATGGCGCGTTGTCGCTGGTTCGTCTGTGCCGCTGGGGCGTGCCGTTGGAAAATGTGATTCCAATCGACGAGCAGGCCGGACAGGCTTTTTTGGCTGTGCGTACGGCACAAAGCGGTTGGATGAATGTTTGTCAGAATGTGGCGTATTGGCAGGAAATTGGTGAATTGTCGAACGAACGCAATCATCCTGGTTTGAGTCAGATTTCTGTTCCTGTCTGTATGCCCAGCGGTGCGGTTTTGGGTGTGGTACATGCCGAGTTTGATGTCAAAGACGGCGCGCCCGATGAAGTATTGGTGGCTTGGATTGCCCTTGCCTTGGCGCTGTCGGATTCTTTGAAAAATCTGTTGGGCGTGGCTGAAAACGAGGAAGCGGAAAATGAGTAACGCGTTAAAGTTTGTCGCGTCATGCCGTTTGCCTACGGAATGGGGCGAATTTACCATGCACGGCTTTGAAGAAGAGGGCGGGCAGGAACATGTCGCATTGACGATGGGCGATGTTTCAGACGGCCTGCCTGTGTTGTCGCGTATTCATTCCGAGTGCTTGACCGGCGATGCTTTATTTTCGGTGAAATGTGATTGTGGCCCTCAGCTTCAAGCGGCGATGCAAGCCGTTCAGAAAGAAGGGCGTGGCGTTATCGTATATTTGCGCCAAGAAGGCAGGGGCATTGGTTTGATAAACAAAATCCGTGCTTATCGTCTGCAAGATCAGGGCTTGGATACGGTTGAGGCCAATGTAGCGCTCGGCCTTCCTGTTGATGCGCGCGACTTCACTTTGGCTAAGCAGATTTATGATTGTCTGCATATTCGGGAGGTCAGATTGTTGACCAATAATCCTGAAAAAATCCAAACGTTGAAAGATTCCGGCATTAATGTGGTCGAACGGATTGCATTACATGTCGGCGAAAATGTGGAAAATGAGCGTTATCTGCATACTAAAGCGGATAAATTGGGGCATTTGATTTTTGATTGATAGATAGGCATAACGGTGTTTTTTGCGATTAAATAAAATATTCTATATTCTTTCAATGGGATATATTTTTATTTAAATAAAAACCTTGCGCGTAGCCTGATTTTTTGATTTAATGTCGGCTTATCGGGTGATTAGCTCAGTTGGTAGAGCGTCTGCCTTACAAGCAGAATGTCGGCGGTTCGACTCCGTCATCACCCACCAAGTTTCCTTTCATTGTCTTTGACAGTGGATGCGCGGTGGTAGCTCAGTTGGTTAGAGTACCGGCCTGTCACGCCGGGGGTCGCGGGTTCGAGCCCCGTCCGCCGCGCCATTATTTAAAAAGCACTGATTATATCAGTGCTTTTTTATTTGTCTTAAAAACTCAATCAAGCTGCAAAAATAGAAATAGGGTAAGTAACGGGGTATGGAAATACTGTTTGACCTTAAATTCTGATGATTTTGAAAAAGGCCGTCTGAAACTTTTAACGTTTCAGACGGCCTTTAGTCTATTGAAACAATAGATTAGATATCCAATTCTGCCGTATCGCCTTCTTTTTCCATCCATGCGCGGCGGGCGGCGGCTTCGCCTTTGCCCATCAGTTTGACGAAGATATCGCGTGTTTCGTCATCTGCACCTTCTGGGATTTGTACCTGCAACAGACGGCGGGTGTCGGGGTGCATGGTGGTGTCTTTGAGCTGGTCGGGGTTCATCTCGCCCAAGCCTTTGAAACGGCTGATGGAATAAGCAGTTTCTTTAACGCCTTCTTTTTGCAGTCGCTCCAAAATGCTGTCGAGTTCGTTTTGGTCGAGGGCGTAGAATTTGCGGGCGGGTTTGCTTTTGCCTTGTGCGTTGACATCGACGCGGAACAGCGGCGGCTGGGCGACGTAGATGTGTCCGTCGGCGACCAGTTTCGGGAAGTGGCGGTAGAACAGGGTCAACAGCAAAACTTGAATATGCGAGCCGTCCACGTCGGCATCGGACAGGATGGCAATTTTGCCGTAGCGCAGGCCGCTTAAATCGGGATTATCGTTGATTCCATGCGGATCAACGCCGATGGCAACGGAAATATCATGGATTTCGGCATTACCGAAGAGCTGGTCGGGGTGGACTTCAAAGCTGTTAAGCACTTTGCCGCGCAGGGGCAGGATGGCCTGTGTGGCTTTGTCGCGGGCAAGTTTGGCTGAGCCGCCGGCGGAATCGCCTTCGACGAGGAAGAGTTCGTTTTCGCGGATATCTTCACTTTCGCAGTCGGTCAGCTTACCGGGCAGGACGGCGACGCCGCTGCCTTTTTTCTTTTCAATCTTTTTAACTGAACGCATCCGTGCTTGTGCCTGACGGATAGCGAGTTCGGCGATTTTTTTGCCGAAGTCCACGTTTTGGTTCAGCCACAATTCCAAAGGGTCACCCGATACGGTGGCAACAAGTTTCAGTGCGTCGCGGTTGGTCAGTTTGTCTTTGGTTTGACCTTGGAACTGCGGGTCGAGGACACGGGCAGAGAGGACGAAGGCGGTTTTGCTGAACACGTCGTCGCTTTGTACTTTTACCCCGCGCGGCAAGAGGTTGTGCAGATTGATGAAGTTGTTGACGGCGTTGAACACGGCTTGTTTCAAGCCTGCTTCGTGCGTGCCGCCCAAAGGGGTGGGGATGAGGTTGACATAGCTTTCGTTGGCGCATGAGCCTTCTTCCAGCCAAGTCAGGGCAAATGCTGCACCTTCGCCAATGCTGAAATCGCCATTGTGGCCGTCTGAAATGTAGTTTTCACAAGAGAAGATAGGCACGGCTTCTTGCGCGTCGGCAATGAGGTCGGTCAGATAGCTTTTCAGGCCGTCCGGGTAGTGCCAAGTTTGGGTGTGCGCTTCATCTTCGCCTTTGACCGGGCGGGTTAGGGAAACGCGCACGCCGGGCAGCAATACGGCTTTGGCGCGCAGCAGGCGTTCAAGTTCGGGAATGCTGTAATTCGGGCTTTCAAAATATTTGCCGTCCGGCCACACGCGCACTTCGGTACCGCTGTCTTTGACGGCGCATTTGCCCACTTCAGTCAATGGCTCAATGACGTCGCCACCGGAAAAGACGATGCGGTGGATTTTTCCTTCGCGTTTGACCGTTACTTCAAGGCGGGTGGAGAGGGCGTTGGTAACAGATACGCCAACGCCGTGCAGGCCGCCTGAAAAGGCATACGCGCTGCCGCCGTCTTTTTTGTTGAACTTGCCGCCTGCGTGCAGACGGGTGAACACGAGTTCGACTACGGGTACGCCTTCTTCAGGGTGCAGGCCGACGGGAATACCGCGGCCGTTATCACGGACGGAAAGAGAACCGTCTTCATGAATTTGCACGTCAATTTCAGTCGCGAAACCACCCAACGCCTCGTCCGCCGCATTATCAATTACTTCCTGACAGATATGGGTCGGGCTGTCGGTACGGGTGTACATGCCGGGACGTTCTTTGACTGGCTCCAAGCCTTTGAGGACGGTAATGCTGGATTCGCTGTATTGATTGTTTTTAGCCATAGGAATAATGTAAAGGCCGTCTGAAAGGATGAAAAACAACGCTTTCAGACGGCCTGAAAGCGTTTGGATTATAGGTTTTCTATTGGATTGCGCCGGATAAAGTCTTCATAGCTTTCTATGCCGCGCAAGAAACGGGAGAGTTCGGTCAATGCGTCCAAATACACGCCGCGCTTGAAGTCGATGACTTCGTCAACCGGCGCCCAGTATTGGTGCCAGCGCCAGCCGTCAAATTCAGGATGATGGCAGGCGCGGAGGTTGACGTCGCTGTCGCGGCCGACCAAACGCAAAAGATACCAAATCTGTTTTTGTCCGCGATACGAACCGCGCCATTCGCGGCGCACCCAGTGGCTGGGAACGTCATAACGCAACCAGTCGCGCGTACGGCCAACGATTTTGATATGTTGCGGCAACAGGCCAACTTCTTCGTACAATTCGCGGTACATGGCGGTCTCAGGGCTTTCACCCGGCTTGATGCCGCCTTGCGGAAACTGCCATGAATGTTCGCGTACGCGTTTGCCCCAAAAGACTTCGTTACGCTCATTAATCAGGATAATACCGACATTGGGGCGATAGCCTTCTCTGTCTAACACGGTGTCGCCCTTCATTAAATTCAATCGTGCAATTTTCCCACAAATTGGGCGGTTTTGACAAATCTTGAGGCCGTCTGAATAAGCCCACAGTTTTTTCCAGACGGCATGAAACCGTTTTTCAAAAAATGTTGTTTATGAATAAAACCATAGCTTCAGGCCGTCTGAAAAATGAAATTTTTTTCTGCTTTAAGGTCTTGCATTCAAAAGCTTTTTGCCGTTTAATGCAAACCTTGCTGAATCAAGGGCAAAGGACACATGCCGGCCGCCCCCACAGTTTCCCTTTTGTAAGTGGCATCTGCCACCGCTGCAATATTTTTACCCCCCGAACAAAAGGTCTGAAACCATGAAAAAATCTTTGATGGCGGCGGCAATCGTGAGCCTCGTCTTGACTGCGTGCGGCGGCGGACAAGGAACCGCCGCAGAATCTTCCGCATCTCAAACTTCCTCTTCCCAAACCGATAAACTCAATATCTACAACTGGTCGGATTATGTCGATCCGGCCACGCTGTCTGCGTTTGAAAACAAAACACATATCAACGTCCGCTACGATTACTACGACAGCAACGAAGCGCTGGAAGCTAAGCTGCTGACCGGTAAGTCGGGTTATGACTTGGTTGCGCCTTCTATTGCCAATGTCGGCCGTCAGATTAAAGCCGGCGCGTATCAAAAAATCGACAAATCGCAAATTCCCGATTACGCCAATATCGATCCCGATTTGTTGAAAATGATGGAAGCTGTCGATCCAGGCAACGAATATGCCGTCCCTTATTTCTGGGGCATCAATACGCTGGCGATTAACAAACAGCAGGTTCAAAAGGCTTTGGGTACGGACAAGCTGCCTGAAAACGAATGGGATTTGGTGTTCAATCCTGAATACACCCAAAAACTGAAATCTTGCGGCATCAGCTATTTCGACAGCGCCATCGAGCAGATTCCTTTGGCTTTGCATTATTTGGGCAAAGACCCAAACAGTGAAAACCCTGATGACATCAAAGCAGCTGTCGATATGATGAAAAAAGTGCGCCCCGACATCAAACGCTTTACCTCGTCCGGCTATATTGACGATATGGCGGCCGGTAATCTTTGCGTATCGGTAGGCTATGGCGGCGACCTCAATATTGCCAAAACCCGTGCCAAAGAAGCAGGAAACGGCGTCGAAGTCGAAGTATTGGCGCCGAAAAGCGGCGTCGGTATTTGGGTGGATTCGCTGATGATTCCGCGTGATGCGCAAAATGTGGCCAATGCACACAAATACATCAATCACACGCTCAATCCGGAAACAGCGGCCAAAAACGGCAACTATGTGACTTATGCTCCTGCCAGCCGTCCGGCGCGTGATTTGATGGATGAAAAATATACTTCTGACGAATCGATTTTCCCAAGTAAAGAATTGATGGAAAAAAGCTTCATCGTCTCTCCCAAGTCAACCGATGCGAGCAAACTCAGCGTTCGCTTGTGGCAGGCTTTGAAAGCAGGGCGATAATTAAAATTGAAATTTGAATACTCAGGCCGTCTGAAACAGTTTTTCAGACGGCCTGAGTGTTATAATTGTCAACACTTTTCAAATATTCTATGAGGAGAAACAGCGTTATGAACAATTCAGTCATCACCGTCATCGGTAAAGACCGTGTGGGTATTGTGTACGACGTTTCCAAAATTTTAGCGGAAAACCAAATCAATATTCTCAACATCAGCCAACAGCTGATGGACGATTTTTTTACCATGATTATTTTGGTGGACACTTCAAAATGCACCAAATCTCGTCAAGAGGTTTTGGATTTGTTTGCGGAAGAGAGCAAAAAACTTGCGCTTGATATCCGTATGCAAAACGAAGAAATTTTCCAAGCCATGCACCGTATTTAAGTCGGAGGGAGAGTCATGAGTATTCAATCCGGCGAGATTTTAGAAACCGTCAAAATGGTGGCCGACCAGAATTTTGATGTCCGTACCATTACCATCGGCATTGATTTGCACGACTGCATCAGCAGCGATATCAATGTGTTGAACCAAAATATTTACAATAAAATTACCACAGTCGGCAAAGACTTGGTGGCAACGGCAAAATATCTGTCTGCCAAATACGGCGTGCCGATTGTGAATCAGCGCATTTCCGTTACGCCGATTGCCCAAATCGCCGCGGCCACCCATGCTGATTCTTACGTCAGCGTGGCGCAAACTTTGGATAAAGCTGCCAAAGCGATAGGCGTGTCCTTTATCGGTGGCTTTTCTGCGTTGGTACAAAAAGGCATGTCGCCTTCGGATGAGGTGTTGATCCGTTCCATTCCCGAAGCGATGAAAACCACCGATATCGTGTGTAGCTCCATCAATATCGGCAGCACGCGCGCCGGTATCAATATGGATGCGGTCAAGCTGGCAGGCGAGACCATCAAACGCACGGCGGAAATCACGCCCGAAGGTTTCGGCTGCGCCAAAATTGTCGTGTTCTGCAACGCAGTGGAAGACAACCCGTTTATGGCGGGCGCGTTTCATGGTTCGGGCGAAGCGGATGCCGTTATCAATGTCGGCGTATCGGGGCCGGGCGTGGTCAAAGCCGCGCTGGAAAATTCGGACGCGGTCAGCCTGACCGAAGTTGCGGAAGTTGTGAAGAAAACTGCCTTCAAAATCACCCGCGTGGGCGAACTCATCGGCCGCGAAGCCTCGAAAATACTGGGCATCCCATTTGGTATTCTTGATTTATCGTTGGCTCCAACCCCCGCTGTCGGCGACTCGGTGGCGCGCATCCTTGAAGAGATGGGCTTGAGCGTCTGTGGTACGCACGGCACGACAGCGGCTTTGGCCTTGCTGAACGATGCCGTGAAAAAAGGCGGCATGATGGCTTCCAGCGCGGTCGGCGGTTTGAGCGGCGCGTTTATCCCCGTTTCGGAAGACGAGGGCATGATTGCCGCTGCCGAAGCTGGTGTGCTGACGCTGGACAAACTCGAAGCCATGACCGCTGTCTGCTCCGTTGGTTTAGACATGATTGCTGTACCCGGCGATACGCCTGCTCATACCATTTCCGGCATCATCGCCGACGAAGCCGCCATCGGCATGATCAACAGTAAAACAACTGCCGTGCGCATTATTCCGGTAACCGGCAAAACCGTCGGCGACAGCGTCGAGTTCGGTGGCCTGTTGGGCTACGCGCCTGTGATGCCGGTTAAAGAAGGTTCGTGCGAAGTGTTTGTCAACCGAGGCGGCAGAATCCCGGCTCCGGTTCAATCAATGAAAAACTGATTGGATTGATAAATAAAAAAAGGCCGTCTGAAATTGATTTTCAGACGGCCTTTTATTTATAGCTATTTGGTAAAACGTTTTTAGAAAATAATATCTTGATTATTTCCCTTTTTTCAAAATACCGGATTCTGCAATTTTTTTGGCAATGTCTTTAGCTGATCTTTTCAGAACATCTTTGCTATTTCCTCCAAATACTCCCATTGCCAACATACCGTCAGTTTGAATATTACCGACAATTTTTCCGCTTTCTTTATCAACCAGTGTTGTAACGATTTTTGACGTTGCTTTGCCTGCGCCAAAGCCCACCCAATAACGCAGAGCACGGTTTCCTTCATTAAAGTTTTCGATATTGATATTAATATCTAAGTCATCGCCTACGGTATAACCGAGAGTGGTTAATTCATTGTTCAAGTATTGGGTAAAAAGTGCGCGTGTATCAGATGGAATATGATCTTGGGAAAGATCACGAATAGTGTAGCTATGGTAGCTTTTTTCTTTTTGTCCGAAATCAACAGTACTGGTTGTTGAACAAGCAGATAAAGCAAAGGCTAATGCCGTTAGTGTGAGTAGTTTTTTCATGGTAAAAGTTCTCTTTTTTAATTGATAAAATGCTTAAGTTTAAGCAAATCGAATTATCAATCATTTTTTCTTTTCTTTCAATTTATTATGCTTATATATTAAGGTAATTCAAAGTTTAGCTTTATATAAACAACAAAAGGCCGTCTGAAATTTCAGACGGCCTTTTATATTTGCAGGCTGATTATTTAAATATATTTTTAATAATGCCCATTACGCTGCGGGAAATGGCGTTGGTTACTTGGCGGTTGATTTGGCTGCCGATGGCGTCGGCAACGTTGTAGCCCAAACCTTGGCCGGATTTTTTGCGTCCGCCGCTCAAACCGCCGATCAGTCCGCCGAGAATGCCGGGATCGGCATTGGCAGCCTCTTTTTCTGCGGTTTTTTGCGCTTTTTCCTGCTCTTTGGCGGCATTTGTGGCTTCTTTTTCAGCGGCAGCCTGGCTGTCTGCTTCGGCCAATGCTTCAAAGGCGGAGTAGTTGTCCACCATGTCTTTGTAGGTTGGATACAAATCGTCGTTTTGGAACAGGCGGTTGCGTTCCTCTGCGGTAAGCGGGGTTAAGGAAGATTGCGGCGGCAGTATGAGGGCGCGTTCTACCGGCTCGGGCATACCTTTTTCATCAAGGAAGGAAACGAGGGCTTCGCCGACGCCGAGTTCGGCAATCGCTTCGGCAACTTTGATGTTTGGGTTGCTGCGGAAGGTTTCGGCAGCGGCTTTGACTGCTTTTTGGTCGCGCGGTGTGAAGGCACGCAGGGCGTGTTGTACGCGGTTACCCAGTTGGCCGAGAATAGTATCGGGCAAGTCGAGCGGGTTTTGGGTGACGAAATATACGCCCACGCCTTTGGAACGGATCAGGCGCACGACTTGTTCGATTTGTTCGACCAACGCATTGGCGGCATTGTCGAACATCAAATGCGCTTCGTCGAAGAACATCACAAATTTTGGTTTGTCCAAATCGCCGACTTCGGGCAGGGTTTCAAACAACTCCGCCAGCATCCACAGCAAAAACGCGCTGTACATACGCGGAGAGCACATTAGTTTTTCGGAATTAAGGATGTTGATGATGCCTTTGCCGTTGTCGGTTTGCATCCAGTCTTGCAGGTTGAGGGAAGGTTCGCCGAAGAATTTTTCTGCACCTTCGTTTTCCAAAGTCAGCAGTTGGCGTTGAATTGCGCCGATACTGGCGGCAGAAACGTTGCCGTATTGCGTGCGGTATTCCGAAGCATGGTCGGAAACGTGTTTCAACATGCTGCGCAGGTCTTTCAAGTCCAGAATGTGCCAGCCTCTGTCATCGGCAACTTTGAACACGAGGTTGAGCAGGCCTTCTTGCGTATCGTTCAGATTCATCAGGCGGGCCAAAAGCATAGGGCCCATTTCTGAAACGGTTACGCGTATGGGAATACCGGTTTCGCCGTAAACATCCCAAAAGCGCACGGGGAAATTTTGCAGCCAATGTTCGCCCAAATCAAACTCGGCGATGCGTTCGCCTACTTTGCCGCTGTTGGCACCGGCTTGCGCGATGCCTGACAAATCGCCTTTGACATCGACCAAGAATACAGGGACGCCTTCGCTGCTGAAGGCTTCCGCCATACGGCGTAGGGTAACGGTTTTACCCGTACCGGTCGCACCGGCGATCAAGCCGTGGCGGTTGGCCATTTTGCCTTGGATTTCGAGCGTTTTCCCGTCGGCACGCGCAATTTGAAATGTAGTCATGATTATTCCTTAGAATCCGTGATGTGAAACAATTTGTTGTCTTAAAAAACAAGCATTTTAACGTTTGCGGCGAGGGGATTCAACCAAGCAAAGTTTCAGACGGCCTTAAGTTTTGCAAAGGTTTTTTTGCAGTGATTGGACAAGGTTGAAATCTGCTATAATTCCATCCAATCCGCAACCGTCTGACAAGGCGGTTGTTTTCTTTGTTTTTTGAATATTTTTTACGAAAGCGAAAGTCGGAATGACTGCACAACAAGCCCCTTTGGGCGAAAAAACCATGGCCGTGCTGATGGCGATGTTGGTCGCGCTGATGCCGTTTTCTGTCGATGCCTATCTGCCTGCGATTCCCGAAATGGCAAAGTCGCTGGGTTCGGACATCCACCGTATTGAGCAAAGTCTGAGCTTTTTTATGTTTGGCGTGGCGTTTGGTCAGGTGGTCGGCGGTTCGATTTCGGATATTAAAGGCCGCAAACCTGTCGCCTTGGTGGGATTGAGCATTTATTTTGCCGCCGTTATCGGTTTGACGATGGTGAATAATGTCGAGCAGCTGTTGAACTTGCGTGCTTTGCAGGCGTTTGGCGCGGGGATGACCGTGGTGATTTCCGGTGCGATGGTGCGCGATTATTATTCCGGACGCAAAGCCGCGCAGATGTTTGCCTTAATCGGCATTATTCTGATGATTGTGCCATTGATGGCACCGATGATTGGTGCAGGCTTGCAGAATTTGGGCGGCTGGCGCATGATTTTCGGCTTTCTGGCCTGTTATTCGCTGCTGCTTTGGGGTTTGATGTGGTATTTCCTGCCTAAGCCGCACCAAAAAGGCAAAATCAGCATGGACGTGTTCGGCGTGGTGGCCGGCAGGTTTAAACGTGTTTTGAGAACGCGCGCCGCGATGGGCTATCTGTTTTTCCAAGCTTTCAGTTTTGGTTCGATGTTTGCCTTTTTGACCGAATCATCGTTCGTGTACCAACATCTGTATCATGTTTCACCAAACCAATATGCTTGGATATTTGCGCTCAATATCATTACCATGATGTCGTTTAACCGCGTTACCGCATGGCGTTTGAAAACCGGTACGCATCCGCAAAACATCCTCAAATGGGGCATTATCGTCCAATTTTCCGCCAATCTGCTGATGACGGTTTTGGTGTTGTCGCTGTCTTTGCCGCCTTTGTGGGCTTTAGTGCCATGTGTGATGTTTTCAGTCGGTACGCAAGGCTTGGTCGGTGCGAACACTCAGGCCTGCTTTATGAGCTATTTCAGTGCAGAGGGCGGCAGCGCAAATGCGGTTTTAGGCGTGTTCCAATCCCTTGTCGGCGCATCGGTCGGTATGGCAACGACTTGGCTGCATAATGGTTCCGCCTTGGTAATGGCCGGTATGATGTTAAGCTCGACCGTATGCGGTATCGTACTGTTGTGGATTTGCTCGCATCAGGCTTGGATGGAAAACGATAAAAAAGAATATGTTTAACCTTCAGGCCGTCTGAAAAACGGTTTCAGACGGCCTCGACTTTATATTGAAGAAATTAACCATGAGTACCAGCAAACAACGCCCCATCGGCGTATTCGATTCCGGTGTCGGCGGCTTGACCAACGTCCGCGCCCTGATGGAACGCCTGCCGATGGAAAACATCATCTATTTCGGCGATACCGCACGCGTTCCCTATGGCACCAAATCCCGCGCCACCATCGAAACCTTCGCCATGCAGATTGTCGATTTCCTGCTGGAAAACGATGTCAAAGCACTCGTCATCGCGTGCAACACCATCGCTGCCGTTGCCGGACAAAAAATCCGCCAAAAAGCAGGCAATATGCCCGTATTGGACGTCATTTCCGCCGGTGCGGAAGCTGCTTTGCAAACCACTAAAAACAACCGAATCGGCATTATCGCGACCAACACCACCGTCAACAGCAATGCCTACGCGCGTGCCATCCATTCAAAAAACAACGACACGCTGGTGCGCACACAAGCCGCGCCCCTGCTTGTGCCATTGGTAGAAGAAGGCTGGCTCGATCACGAAGTCACCCGCCTGACCGTGCGCGAATACTTGAAGCCGCTTTTGGCCGACGACATTGATACGCTGGTGTTGGGTTGTACCCACTTCCCACTGCTCAAACCGCTTATCGGCTGCGAAGCACAAAACGTTACCTTGGTCGACTCCGCCATCACCACCGCCGAAGCCACCGCCAAAGCCTTAGCGCAAGCAGGTTTGCTGAATACAGAAAACGACAACCCGGATTACCGCTTCTATGTCAGCGACATCCCACTGCGTTTCCGTACCATCGGCGAACGCTTCTTAGGCAGAAGTATGGAGCAGATTGAAATGGTAACGTTGGGTTGATGGGAAATATTAAAGGCCGTCTGAAATTTCAGACGGCCTTTGCTTTATAGCAAACTCGAAATTTAAGCCACGAAATCCAAACCTATATCCAACGAGCGGCTGCTGTGGGTCAGATAGCCGAGGGCGATGCCGTCCACGCCGGTTTGTGCCACGCGCTTCAGGCGGTCGAAGCCGATGCCACCCGATGCTTCGCAATAGATGGTGTGTGTGTGGACGGTTTGTGTGTGGCAGCGGTTTGCCGCTTCTTTCAAGGTTTCGTCGTCCATGTTGTCCAGCAAAATCCGTTCCGCGCCAGCCGCGATGGCTTCGTCCAGTTGTGCCAACGTGTCCACTTCGATTTCCACGCAAGTCAACGGTCCGACCGCCTGCTTCGCTTGCCGAACGGCTTGGGCGATGCTGCCGCAATAGGCGAGGTGGTTGTCTTTGATGAGTACGGCGTCGTCCAAGCCCATGCGGTGGTTTACGCCGCCGCCTGCCCTGACGGCGTATTTTTGCAGGACGCGAAGCAGTGGGATGGTTTTGCGGCTGCACACGATGTCCACATTGTAACCAGCAACTTCGGCTACTGCATGTGCGGTGGCGGTGGCGATGCCGCTCAAGTGCGTAAGATAGTTGAGCGCAGTACGTTCGACGGCGAGCAGCGCGCGGGCGTTTCCTGCGATGGTGGCAAGTGTCTGACCTACGCAAACGGCTTGCCCATCTTGGATTTCGGCTTGGAAACGGACGGACGGATCCATCGTCTGAAAGGCAAGACGCGCCAAATCCATGCCGGCGATAACGCCGTCTTTGCGGCTGACGAGGAAAAGTTTGGCGGTTTTGTCGGGAGTGATAACGGCGGCGGACGTAACATCGCCTCGCCTGCCTAAATCTTCGCTCAAGGCTTGTTCTACCATGGGGCGCAACAGGGTATCGGGTAGAGGAAGAAGATTGTTTTCAGACGACATGAAGGTTCCTTTGTTGAAAAATATTGATATTTGCCTGATGGGACAAAATTTAATTTGAGGCCGTCTGAAAATCAGTTAGTGGCTACCCAGCGGCAGTCCAATATCAGAAATCAGCTGATCGGGTAGGACGTCGTCGCGGAATCGGTAAAGCTGTGCAGGACGGCCTTTACTGCCTGATACGCCGGTATCCGACGGCTCGATGAGGTTTTGCTGCTGAATCTGGCGGCGGAAGTTTTGCTTGTGCAGCAATCTGCCGCTGATGGCTTCGACGCTGTTTTGCAGTTGCAGCAGTGTGAATTCGGGCGGCATCAGTTCAAAAATCACGGGGCGGTATTTGATTTTGGCTCGTAGGCGGGATAAGGCTGTCGCCAGTACGCGGCGGTGGTCGTGGCGCATAGGCTGCCCCGTGAGTGAGAAATTGAAGTTTTCCTGAGACTCGGCTGCTTCCGCTATCAGGCCGCTTTCGTATAGCATTTCATAGCGTTGCAAAACGTATTCTTCCGACCAATTTTCAGGTTCTACCCCCCAGCACAATTGAATGCGCTTGAGCCGCTTCTGGCGCACTTCCTCCGTATCCGCCGAGTTTGCCCAAATGCGCAGGCGGCTGACGATGGTATCGCGCAGCCCGCCGTCAGTGCGCAAATCTTCCCACGGAAAATAGCAGTAGCAGTCCTGCCATTTCGCATCCGGGTGCAGGATGCTGTCGGCTGCCTCGCGCACCAGTCCCAAATAGCTGACGTACAAGACAGGTAGGCCTTGCTCGTTTTGACGGCGCGTATCTACAAACGTATAAAGCTGTTCTACATAGCCCATAGGCTGTGATGTCTGTTTGGCAACCCACATCCTGACTCCTGCTTGCAGAGAGTGGCGAAGCGGTGCAAGCAGGCCATTGGGTAATAGCTCTCCTTTGGCAACTGTCAAAACCCTCAAGCTGCCATTTGTAATGGCAATCAGTACAGGAACAAGCTCGACGATACTTTGCGTATTGGCTGCTGTTTCAGGATAGGCATCCATGCGTGGCTTTCATTCAAGAGGAAACCTTATTGTAAACCAAAGCGGTTTTCAGACGACCTTGCTTATTATACTCAATTTGAGCATAATATAAAAATATTTCAAAATATAAACGGCAAATCTTTATGCCGTCTGAAAAACCAGCCATAAGGAAGTCTCATGCAAACCGCCGCCCGCCGCTCGTTCGATTACGATATGCCCCTCATCCAAACACCGACTTCCGCCTGCCAAATCCGTCAGGCGTGGGCAAAGGTTGCCGACACGCCCGACCGCGAAACGGCAGGTCGTCTGAAAGACGAAATCAAGGCTTTGCTGAAGGAGAAAAACGCGGTCTTGGTAGCGCATTATTATGTTGATCCGCTGATTCAGGATTTGGCTTTGGAAACGGGCGGATGCGTGGGCGATTCGTTGGAAATGGCACGCTTCGGCGCGGAACACGAAGCCGATACGCTGGTGGTGGCGGGCGTACGCTTCATGGGCGAGAGCGCAAAAATCCTCTGTCCTGAAAAAACAGTGCTGATGCCTGATTTGGAAGCAGAATGTTCTTTGGATTTGGGTTGTCCGGAAGAAGCGTTTTCAGCGTTTTGCGACCAACACCCCGACCGCACGGTCGTTGTGTACGCCAACACTTCCGCCGCCGTGAAAGCGCGTGCCGATTGGGTGGTAACGTCTTCGGTGGCGTTGGAAATCGTATCGTATCTGAAATCGCGCGGTGAGAAGCTGATTTGGGGACCCGACCGCCACCTCGGCGACTATATCCGCCGCGAAACGGGCGCGGATATGCTGTTGTGGCAGGGTTCGTGCATCGTCCACAACGAATTCAAAGGGCAGGAATTGGCAGCGTTGAAGGCGGAACACCCCGACGCGGTGGTACTGGTTCATCCCGAATCGCCGCAAAGCGTCATCGAGCTGGGCGACGTGGTCGGCTCGACCAGCAAACTACTGAAAGCCGCCGTATCGCGCCCCGAAAAAAAATTCATCGTGGCGACCGATTTGGGCATCCTGCACGAAATGCAAAAGCAGGCGCCCGACAAAGAATTTATCGCCGCACCGACGGCGGGCAACGGCGGAAGCTGCAAAAGCTGCGCGTTCTGCCCGTGGATGGCAATGAATTCGCTGGGCGGCATCAAACACGCCCTGACGAGCGGGCACAACGAAATCCTGT
This sequence comes from Neisseria sp. HMSC068C12, assembly GCF_001814095.1. NCBI lineage: Bacteria > Pseudomonadati > Pseudomonadota > Betaproteobacteria > Neisseriales > Neisseriaceae > Neisseria > Neisseria sp. HMSC068C12. The sequence continues at coordinate 77,911 of NZ_KV814808.1, forward strand.
TGGACAGAAAGCTGGGCGAAGCCGCCAAACTGCCTTTGCAGCGTATGCTCGACTTCGCGGCAGGGCTGAAGAAAAAAGATGTGTTCAACGGCATGGGACCCGCCTGATTTGCTGTCAATATTGCCGTTTCAGACGGCCTCTCAAACAAGGACAACACCATGCAAACCGATTGCGACGTATTGATTGCCGGAAACGGGCTGGCGGCACTGACGCTCGCCCTGTCGCTGCCTGAATCGTTCCGCATCGTCATTTTGTGCAAAAACCGGCTGGACGACACCGCCAGCCGTCATGCGCAAGGCGGGATTGCGGCGGCGTGGTCGGGAGAGGACGACATCGAAAAACACGTCGCCGATACTTTGGAAGCGGGCGCAGGTTTGTGCGACGAAGCTGCCGTCCGCACCATCCTGTCGCAAGGCAAACCGGCAATCGAATGGCTGCTGGCGCAGGGCGTGGCATTCGACCAAAATAATAATGACTTGCACCTGACGCGCGAAGGCGGGCACACCTGCCGCCGAATCGCCCACGTCGCCGACTACACGGGCGAAGCAGTCATGCAGAGCCTGATTGCCCAAATACGCCGCCGCCCGAGCATCCGCGTTTGCGAGCGGCAGATGGCGTTGGACATCCAAACCGAATCGGGTGCAGCGTGCGGACTGACCGTCCTCGACCGCCGAGCGCAAGAAACCTACAGCATCCGTGCCAGCCATACCGTACTCGCAGGCGGCGGCTTGGGACAGATTTACGCCGCCACCACCACGCCGCCCGAATGCACGGGCGACGCCATCGCCATGGCGATACGCGCAGGTTGCGCAGTCGAAAACCTCGAATTTATCCAATTCCACCCTACAGGCTTGGCAAGGTCGTCTGAAAACGGCCGTACCTTCCTGATTTCCGAAGCCGTACGCGGCGAAGGCGGCATCCTGACCAACCAAGCGGGCGAACGGTTTATGCCGCATTACGACCGCCGCGCCGAACTCGCGCCGCGTGACATCGTTGCCCGCGCCATCGCCGCCGAAATCGCCAAGCAAACGCAAGACTTCGTCTCGCTCGACATCAGCCGCCAACCCGCAGCGTTCGTCCGCCAGCATTTCCCGTCCATCCATCGGCACTGCCTGTCCCAATGCGGCTTGGACATCACGCGCCAAGCCATCCCCGTCCGCCCCGTGCAACACTATACCTGCGGCGGCATCCAAACCGACCCCAGCGGCAGAACCTCCCTGCCGCAGCTCTACGCCTTAGGTGAAACAGCCTGCACCGGCTTGCACGGAGCCAACCGCCTCGCCAGCAACTCCCTACTCGAATGCGTCGTTACCGCCAGACTTGCCGCCCAAACCATCGCGGACGGACAAGCATTCCAAGCTGTACCGTCCCAAAGGTCGTCTGAAAGCCCCTCTGTTGAAGCAGGTATCTTTTCAGACGACCTCCAAAACACCTTCAGCCGTCCCGCCCTGCAAGCGTTCAACCAACGCCATCTCGGCATCCTCCGCAACGATACCGGCCTGAGCCGCGCCATCGCCCAACTGCGGCTTTGGAAGCAAAACCAAGCCGAGCCGCACACCGCGTCTGAATACGAAAACCGCAACCTACTCGAATGCAGCCTCGCTGTCGCCCAAGCCGCATACAGGCGGAGACAGAACATAGGCGCGCATTTTAATAGTGATTGTTAAGGTTGGCAGGTCATAGAAAGTCGTTCAAATAAATTTGAATAGCATGGTTGAAAAGTTGGTATTCAGTCTTTATGGTTGCGTAAGTTGGGTTATCATTCTGTTCTAAAATCAGAAAGGCCGTCTGAAATATTTTTTAGACGGCCTTTTACTTCCTTAATATTTTATCTGTCTGATTGTTCCCATACGTTTTGCAGGTAGGCGTAGGTCAGGTCGGCAGTGTCGGATACCAGCGCGATGTCGCTGCCCAAATCTTCGGCTTTGCCCACGCCGATGGGCAATGCGCCGGCGGCTTTGATGGCGGCGACGCCGGCGGCGGCGTCTTCAATGCCAATGCATTGGCGGATGTCCGCGCCTACGCCCTCGGCTGCTGCGAGGAAGATGTCGGGGGCGGGTTTGGAATGCGCGACGGCGGCAGGGTCGGCAATGGCGTCGAAGAAGTGGGTCAGCCCCATGCGTTCCAGCAGAAACGGACCGTTTTTACTGGCGGACGCGAGGGCGATTTTTTTGCCGTTTGCTCTCAATGCTTCCAGCAGCGGCAAAATGCCGGGGTATACGTCTTCGGGTTTGACTGCCTGAATCATCTCGACGTAGTTGTCGTTTTTACGGCGGGTCAGTTCGGCAAACTCGACTTCGCTGACGGTTTTGCCGCCGTGCGCGAGGATGCGTTTGAGCGAATCGTCGCGCGATACGCCTTTGAGCTGCTCGTTAAACTTGCGGTCGATGCTGATGCCCAGTTCTTCGGCAAGCTTTTTCCATGCGCGGTAGTGGTATTCGGCGGTGTCGGTAATGACGCCGTCGAGGTCAAATAGGACTGCGGTAAAAGTCATTTTGTGCCCTCCTTATTTTTCCAACGCGACAGTGTGGCTGCCGTTGAGCGTGATGTCTTTGCCGTACACCTGCAAATCTAGCGGCTCGCCTTTGAGCAGGGTGAAGACGACGTTTTCTTTGCCGACGGCGACTTTAATCAGACGGCCTCGGTAGTTGATATGGAAGGCGTAGCCTGTCCATGCGCTCGGCAGGAACGGTGCGAAGCTGAGTTTGCCGCCCCAAGTTTTCATTTGGGCGAAACCTTGGACGATGGCGAGCCACGAGCCGGTCATAGAAGTAATGTGCAGGCCGTCTTCGGTGTCGTTGTTGTAGTTGTCCAAGTCCAGGCGGGCAGTGCGCTGGTACATTTCCACGGCTTTTTCTTCTTTGCCCAGTTCGGCGGCGAGGATGGAGTGGATACATGGAGACAACGAGCTTTCATGAACGGTCATCGGTTCGTAGAAGTCGAAGTTGCGGCGTTTTTCGTCGATATTGAAACGGTCGCCGAAGAAGTAGATGCCTTGCAATACGTCCGCCTGTTTGATGAAGGGCGAACGCAGGATTTTGTCCCACGACCATTTCTGGTTGAGCGGCAAATCGTCGGGCGAAAGCGCGGACACGGGGCGGATGTCTTTGTCGAGGAAGCCGTCGTGTTGGACGAATACGCCGAGTTCTTCGTCATGCGGACGGTACATATTCGCGCTGATGTCCGCCCATTTTTCCAGCTCGGCGGCACTCACGTTCAAATCCGGACGCGGGTATTTCGCCAAGGCTTCGTGGGTGTAATCCAATACCCATGCAGCGAGGGTGTTGGTGTACCAGTTGTTGTTGATGTTGTTTTCGTATTCGTTCGGGCCGGTTACGCCGTGAATCATGTATTTGCCGTTGCGTTTGGAAAAGTGGACGCGGTCCGCCCAGAAGCGGGACACTTCGACCAAGACTTCCAAGCCTTCTTTGGCAAGATAGCTTTCGTCGCCGGTGTAGTTGGTGTAGTTGTAGATGGCGTAAGGAATCGCGCCGTTGCGGTGGATTTCCTCGAAGGTGATTTCCCATTCGTTGTGGCACTCGATGCCCGTAAACGTCACCATCGGATAGAGTGCGCCTGCCAAGCCTTGTTCGCGCGCGTTGTGTTGCGCCTGCGGCAGTTGGTTGCGGCGGTATTGCAGCAGGTTGCGGGTAACTTCGGGTTCCGCTAGTGCGAGGTAGAGCGGCACGGCGTAGGCTTCGGTGTCCCAATAGGTCGCGCCGCCGTATTTTTCGCCGGTAAAACCTTTGGGGCCGATATTCAGGCGCGCGTCTTCGCCGTAGTAGGTGGAGAACAGTTGGAACAGGTTGAAGCGGATGCCTTGTTGCGCTTCGTCGCTGCCTTCGATGACCACGTCGGCGATTTCCCAACGGTGCAGCCAGCCTGCTTTGTGTGCGTCCAGCAAGGTTTCAAATGCAACGCCTGCGATTTTTTCCGACAAGGCGCGACCTGCGGCTTTCACTGCTTCCAAGCCCTGATAATCGCGGCTGGTAGTAACAATCACGCGTTTTTCAAAGGTTTCGGGCGTGCTGCCGACTTTAGCTTCAAAAGAATTGGAGACCTGCCAGTCGGTTTGGCTGCCGCCAAGGGCTTTGAAGCTGCCGGCGAAGGTTTGCTCGGCGTTGACGATGAATTGTTCCACGCCGAAGGGATTAGCGACGGTTTGGGTGGCAATGTAGGAGAGGCCGTCTGAAACGCCTTTGTCCAATACCTGCCAGAATTTTTCTTCATAGTTGGAGTCTTCGTTTTTCACATCGGCGTCGATGATGGAATCGATGCGGACTTGGTGGGTTTTGCCGTCAACGGATACGGCTTCCCAGCGGATAACCGCCAGCTCTTTTTGCGCGACGGACAGGAATTTGCACACATCGAAACGCACGCCGAATACGGTGAACGAGCGGCGCAACACGCCGTGCTGCATATCGAGTTCGATGGAGAAGTCGGCAACGTCGTTTTTCGCCAAGTCCACTTCCTGATTGTCGACAAAGATTTTAACTTTGCTGAAATTGAGCGCATTGATGGCTTTGCCAAAATATTTAGGATAGCCGTTTTTCCACCAACCGACGCGGGTTTTGTCGGGGAACCAAACACCGGCGATGTAGGTGCCCAAGTGGCTGTCGGCGGAGTAGGTTTCTTCAAAGTTGCCGCGCATACCCATATAGCCGTTGCCCAAACTGGTCAGGCTCTCTTGCAGCCGTTTGTATTCTTTTTCCAGTTTTGCCGAACGCAATGTCCAAGGGCTGATTTCCATGATTCTTGTGTACATTTATGAAGCTCCTGTTATTAAAATCGTAAGTTCGGCAAAGGTTTCAGACGGCCTTTGCCGATGGTATGGATGGATTATTCGCCGTGGGTCTCTTTAATCAGACATACAGAGAAGGCTCCCAGCAGCAAGACTGCGCCTGCAACCAAGAACATGGTTGCCTGATGGCTGCCCAGCATAGGGAAGAGGATAAAGCTCAGCAGGGAGGCGACGATTTGAGGCATACAGATAGAGCCATTAAACAGACCCAAATAAGTACCCATGTGTTTGCCGGAGAGGGCATTGGTTACAATCGTCAAAGGATAGGTAATGATACCTGCCCACGCGATGCCGATTAAGGTATAAGACAGGATTAATGCGTATTGATTGTGGATAAAGAAAATAGAGAAGAAACCGAGCGCGCCCAGAGCCAGACAACCGAAATAACCGGCTTTATGGTATTTATTCGGTACTTTTGCCAGAATAAACGAACATATGACGGCAGCAATGGATTGCACCGCCGCCAAAACGCCGTACCAGTTGCCTGCTTCTTGGTAGCCTACGGAAGAGGCATCGGTTGTCTGCCAAACGTTTTCTGCAATCGCGCCTGCCGAGTAAGTCCACATATATTGGAAGGCGAACCAGCAGAAGAATTGCACCAAAGTCACCGTCCAAAACGCTTTAGGCGCGGTTTTCAAAAGTTCGAACCAGTTGGCTTTTTCCTGATTCGCGGCGACATCGATGCCGTGATAGCGGGCGTAGGTTTCCGGATCGTATTCTTTGACTTTGAAGATGGTGAACGCACTGGTAATAATCAGCAACGCTGCGCCCACATAGAATGCTACGACCACGGTTTGCGGTACGACGCCTTTTTCGGCCGTGTTCGCCAAACCGATATACGCAAACACAAACGGCAGAATCGCCGCCACAACCGCGCCCGTATTCGCTAAGAAACTTTGAATCCCGTAGGCGTAGCTTTTCTGCTCCTCGTTGACCATGTCGCCGACCATCATTTTAAACGGCTGCATTGCCATATTGGAGGATACGTCCAACAGCGCAATCATCAGCGCGCCAAACGACAAAGCCGCCAAAGAAGCGTAGCCAAAACCGAAGCTGCCCGAGTTCGGCATCAGAATCATGACGATAACTGCAATCAGCGTGCCATAAAGCAGATAGGGCAGACGACGACCGCCCAGGCGCGGCATCCAAGTGCGGTCTGAGTAGTAGCCCACAATCGGCTGAACCAACATACCGGCTAGCGGCGGCAGAATGAAAAACCAGCCCAAATTATGCGGGTCGGCGCCTAAAGTTTGAAAAATTCGGCTCATTTGTGAGCTTTGCAGGGTAAAGGCCGTCTGAACGCCGAGATAGCCGAAGCTCAGCATCCAAATCGTACTTTTTGCCAGTGACGGCAAACCTTGTTTTGCTGTTTTTTGCGTATTTTCCGACATGAGGTAAATCCTTTTTTTAAAAGTATTTTTATTGAGAAATCTGAAAGGTTCCTTGGTGTGGCGTTCTCTGTCGTTATTGTTTGTGTGCGTACTTTCAAGGATATAGGTGCATTTTATGAAGCGCGCCGGATATTGGCAATGCCAGTTCAAGGATAAACTGGCTTAAATCAAATTTTTTGCGGTTTGGCATTGATACCGTCGGGCAATGAGGGTATCGGTTCGGCTCGGTGTATATTTTGATGCTTATTTCTATTTTCAGACGGCATTTGAACAAGCAAGTATTGGGGCAATAGGTTAAAATGGGCCGTCTGAAATTTGTTTGATGAAAACGAGAAAACTATGTCCCAACAATACGTCTATTCTATGCTGCGCGTGAGCAAGGTTGTGCCGCCGCAAAAAACCATTATTAAAGACATTTCCCTTTCATTTTTCCCCGGTGCAAAAATCGGTTTGCTCGGTTTGAACGGTGCGGGTAAATCTACTGTACTGCGGATTATGGCGGGCGTGGATAAAGAATTTGAGGGCGAAGCCGTGCCGATGGGCGGCATTAAAATCGGCTATTTGCCGCAAGAGCCTGAGCTTGATCCTGAGAAAACTGTGCGCGAGGAAGTGGAAAGCGGTTTGGGCGAAGTGGCTGCCGCACAAAAACGTTTGGAAGAAGTATATGCCGAGTATGCCAATCCTGATGCGGATTTTGACGCGTTGGCGGAAGAACAAGGCCGTTTGGAAGCGATTATTGCGGCGGGTTCATCTACCGGCGGCGGTGCAGAGCATGAATTGGAAATTGCTGCCGACGCGCTGCGCCTGCCTGATTAGGATGCCAAAATCGGCAATTTATCCGGCGGTGAAAAACGCCGTGTGGCTTTGTGCAAACTCTTGTTGAGCAAGCCCGATATGCTTTTGCTGGACGAGCCAACCAACCACTTGGACGCGGAATCTGTCGAATGGCTGGAGCAATTCTTGGTCCGCTTCCCCGGTACAGTCGTTGCGGTAACGCACGACCGCTACTTCCTCGACAACGCCGCCGAATGGATTTTGGAACTCGACCGCGGACACGGCATTCCGTGGAAAGGCAATTACTCGTCTTGGCTGGAGCAGAAAGAAAAACGTTTGGAAAACGAGGCGAAATCCGAAGCTGCGCGCGTGAAAGCGATGAAGCAGGAATTGGAATGGGTACGCCAAAATGCCAAAGGCCGCCAAGCCAAGTCCAAAGCGCGTCTGGCGCGTTTTGAAGAAATGAGCAACTACGAATACCAAAAACGCAACGAAACTCAGGAAATCTTTATCCCTGTTGCCGAACGTTTGGGTAACGAAGTAATTGAATTTGTGAACGTTTCCAAATCGTTCGGCGATAAAGTGCTGATTGACGATTTGAGCTTTAAAGTACCTGCGGGCGCGATTGTCGGCATCATCGGTCCGAACGGCGCGGGTAAATCTACGCTGTTTAAAATGATTTCAGGCAAAGAGCAGCCTGATTCCGGCGAAGTGAAAATCGGTCAAACCGTGAAAATGAGCTTGATCGACCAAAGCCGCGAAGGTTTGCAAAACGATAAAACCGTGTTCGACAACATCGCCGAAGGCCGCGATATTTTGCAGGTTGGTCAGTTTGAAATTCCCGCCCGCCAATATTTGGGACGCTTTAACTTCAAAGGCAGCGACCAAAGCAAAATTGCGGGGCAACTTTCCGGCGGCGAACGCGGCCGTCTGCACTTGGCAAAAACTTTGTTGAGCGGCGGTAATGTCTTACTGCTGGACGAACCGTCTAACGACCTCGACGTGGAAACCCTGCGCGCGCTGGAAGATGCATTGCTGGAATTTGCCGGCAGCGTGATGGTGATTTCGCACGACCGCTGGTTCCTCGACCGTATCGCTACGCATATTTTGGCTTGTGAAGGCGACTCTAAATGGGTGTTCTTTGACGGCAACTATCAAGAATACGAAGCCGACAAGAAACGCCGTTTGGGTGAAGAAGGCGCGAAACCGAAACGTATCCGTTATAAACCGGTAACACGTTAATTAGGTTTGAACCAAAAGGCCGTCTGAAACTTTTAATGTTTCAGACGGCCTTTTATTTTTGATGTTTATGATTGTTTTCTTAATTGCGGATGGTTTTCCAATGTATCAATGATGATTTCAATCATGCGTGGGGCAGTTTGCGCTAAATCGAAGCCTTGACCTGAAGAAAGCCAGCGCCAAATCAAGCCGTCTAATGAAGACTTGATGAAGATGACTGCCATATCGATATCCAAATTATCCGCCAACGCTTTTTGTTGTACTGCATCAGTCAGGACGGCAACGATTTTTCCACGCCATAATGATTGGTGTTTTTTAGCGATGGCAATGACCGCCTCGTTTTGCTCGGTGTGTTCGCATTTTAAAAACAAAATGCTGTGGAATTTATAGTGAAGCTCGTTGTGTTGCAGGCGCTCGAAAAAACGGGTCAGAGTCAGTCGGAAGCTTGACCAAGCCTGTTCGTTATTGTTGTTCGAGTCTTCTTTTATGCAGCTTTCGATGTCGCCGCAAATCCGTTGGAACAAGGCGTCAAACAAATCTTCTTTGTTTTTGAAATGCCAATACAGCGCGCCGCGCGTTACGCCTGCGGCTTGGGCGATTTCGTTAAGCGAGGTGCGGGCAATGCCTTTCTGATAAAACGTATCCAATGCGGCAAGTATGAGATATTCTTTGGTTTTTAAGGCTTCGGTTTTGGTTCTTCTCATAGTTGTTTTGTGGGGAATGTAAATTTATGGTTCGGATTATAAAAAATTACTTCTGAACATGCAAGAATGTATGTATAATTTAATTCAATACTTGATAGTGTTTCTCAACACTATATAATCAGCCTGTTTTTCATAAAAGCAGGCAATTTCTGTTTGCGAAATATGAGATTAAAGTAATCAATTTTTAATTAGTCAAACCCTTATTTATCATAGAGATAGGAAAATTATGGCTCTTTATGCTTCTAAAATGATGCGTGTCGCGGCAATTGCAGCAGCTACTGCGTTGGCGCTTTCCGCTTGCGGCAAAGGCGATGAAAAAGCAGCCGGCCAACAGGCGCAAGGCAGTCAGCAACAGCAAAAACAACCTGCACCTGAAGTCCGTGTGGTTACTGTGCATCCGGAAACCGTTGCATTGACAACCGAGTTGCCGGGCCGTCTGGAATCATTGCGTACTGCCGAAGTTCGCGCCCAAGTCGGCGGTATTCTGCAAAAACGCCTGTTCCAAGAGGGCAGCTATGTTAAAGCCGGTCAGCCTTTGTACCAAATCGACAGCTCGACTTATGAAGCAAACTTAGAAAGCGCACGCGCCCAGTTGGCAAGTGCGCAAGCGACTTTGGCCAAAGCGAACGCCGACCTGGCCCGTTACAAACCGCTGGTTGCCGCCGATGCCATCAGCCAACAAGAATATGATGCGGCCGTAACGGCCAAGCGTTCAGCAGAGGCAGGCGTCAAATCTGCACAAGCAGCCATCAAATCTGCCGGTATCAGCCTGAACCGCTCCCGCATTACTGCGCCGATTTCCGGCTTTATCGGTCAATCTAAAGTTTCTGAAGGTACGCTGCTGAATTCCGGCGATACCACTGTTTTGGCCACCATCCAACAAACCAATCCGATGTATGTCAACGTTACCCAGTCTGCGAGTGAGGTCATGAAACTGCGTCAACAGGTTGCCGAAGGCAAATTGTTGGCGGCAAACGGCGCGATTGCAGTGGATATCAAATTTGACGACGGTACGGTTTACCCTGAAAAAGGCCGTCTGCTGTTTGCAGATCCGACTGTCAACGAAACGACCGGTCAAATTACCTTGCGCGCCGCCATTCCTAACGACAGAAATATCTTGATGCCGGGCTTGTATGTGCGCGTGTTGATGGAACAAGTGGCAGTGGATAATGCATTTGTAGTGCCGCAGCAAGCAGTTACCCGCGGTTCGCAAGATACGGTGATGGTGGTGAATGACAAGAGCGAAATGGAAGCGCGTGTCGTGACCGTTGCCCAACAGCAAGGTAGCAATTGGGTGATTACAGACGGCCTGAAAGACGGCGACAAAGTGATTGTTGAAGGCATCAGCATTGCCGCTATGTCGGGTGCTAAACAGGTAACGCCGAAAGAATGGACGCCGCCTGCAAGCGCTGCGGCAGCAACAACGGCAGTTTCAGACGGCCAAGCTGCATCCGAGGCCAAGCCTGAAGCTAAAGCTGCATCTGAAGCCAAATAAGGAACGCATGAATGTCTAAGTTTTTTATTGACCGCCCCATTTTTGCATGGGTTATTGCGATTTTTATCATCGCAGCGGGTATTTTCGGCATTCAAAAACTGCCGATTTCCCAATATCCGTCCGTTGCTGCACCGACCATTACTTTGCGCGCTACTTATCCGGGCGCTTCTGCTCAGGTAATGGAAGACAGCGTACTGGCCGTTATCGAACGTAATATGTACGGTGTGGAAGGTTTGGACTATATGACGACTTCTGCTAATTCCAGCGGCAGCGGCAGCGTCAGTCTGACGTTTACACCGGAAACCAATGAAGATTTGGCGCAGGTAGACGTGCAGAACAAATTGTCGGAAGTGTTGTCCACATTGCCCTCTACCGTACAGCAATATGGTGTAACCGTATCTAAAGCGCGTTCCAACTTCTTGCAAGTGGTCATGCTTGCTTCTGAAAAGCAATCCATTGAGGAAATGAACGATTACGCCCAGCGCAATATCATTCCTGAACTGCAGCGTATCGACGGGGTAGGGCAGGTACAATTGTTTGGTGCGCAACGCGCCATGCGTATTTGGGTTGACCCGAAAAAACTGCAAAACTACAACTTGTCTTTTGCAACGGTAACCAACGCACTGGCTACTCAAAATATCCAAATTTCTGCAGGCTCTATCGGCTCTCTGCCTGCTGTGCCGGGACAGACTATTTCGGCAACCGTTACAGCGCAAGGTCAGCTGAGCACTGCTGAAGAGTTCGGCAACATCATTTTGGTATCCAATACCGACGGCTCGAATGTCTATCTGAAAGACGTTGCCAAAGTCAGCTTGGGTATGCAGGACTATTCTTCTTCCACCCGCTTGAACGGCGTGAATACCACCGGTATGGCAGTGATGCTGTCTAACAGCGGTAACGCTTTGGCAACAGCGACTGCTGTGAAAGAAAAAATGGCGGTTTTGCAGAAGTATTTCCCAGACGGTATGAGCTGGAAAGTTCCTTACGATACTTCCAAATTTGTGGAAATTTCGATTGAGAAAGTGATCCATACGCTTTTGGAAGCCATTGTTTTGGTATTCTTGGTGATGTATCTCTTCCTGCAAAACATCCGCTATACGCTGATTCCGACCATTATTGTACCGATTTCCCTGTTGGGCGGTTTTGCCTTTATCTCATACATGGGTATGTCGATTAACGTATTGACCATGTTTGCGATGGTATTGGTGATCGGTATTGTGGTCGATGACGCGATTGTGGTCGTTGAAAACGTTGAGCGTATTATGGCGAGCGAAGGTCTGCCGCCTAAGGCTGCAACCAAAAAAGCGATGAGTCAGATTTCCGGCGCGGTGATCGGTATTACTGCCGTGTTGATGTCCGTATTTGTGCCGCTGGCAATGTTTAGCGGTGCAACCGGTAACATTTACAAACAGTTTGCCCTGACCATGGTGGCATCGATCGGCTTCTCCGCATTCCTTGCTTTGACGCTGACTCCGGCATTGTGTGCCACCATGCTCAAGCCGATTCAGAATGGTCATCACGAAGAGAAAAAAGGTTTCTTCGGTTGGTTTAACAAGAAATTCGACAACTGGACACACGGCTACGAAGGCTGGGTAGCCAAAGTCTTGCGCAAGACTTTGCGCATGATGGTTGTCTATATCGGTTTGACTGTTGTGGGCGTATTCCTGTTTATGCGTCTGCCGACTTCCTTCTTGCCGACTGAAGACCAAGGTAACTTGATGTTGAGCGTACAGCTGCCTGCCGGCGCGACCAAAGAGCGTACCGATGCAACTTTGGCTCAAATCACTCAACTGGCGAAATCTGTACCTGAGATCGAGAACATTGTTACCGTTTCCGGCTTTAGTTTTAGCGGTTCCGGCCAAAACATGGCTTTGGGCTTTGTCATTCTGAAAGACTGGAGCGAACGTACTGCTCCGGGCAGCGATGCGACTTCTATTTCCGGTAAGTTGACCGGCATGATGATGGCTACGCTGAAAGACGGTTTCGGTTTGGCGATTGTGCCTCCTACCATTATGGAATTGGGTACAGGCTCCGGCTTGACGATTTACCTGCAAGACCGTAACAACAGCGGCCATGCCGCATTATTGGCCAAGCGCAATGAGTTGATTGACAAAATGCGCAAAAGCGGTTTGTTTAACCCAAGTACCGTTCGTGCGAGCGGTTTGGAAGATGCGCCGCAGTTGAAAATCGACATCGACCGCTCTGCCGCAGCAGCACAAGGTATTTCGTTCTCTGACATCCGTACTGCTTTGGCTTCTGCTTTGGGTTCGTCTTATGTAAACGACTTCCCGAATCAAGGCCGTCTGCAACGCGTGATGGTACAAGCTGATGCGAGTGCCCGTATGCAGCCTGCCGATATTCTGAACCTGACTGTACCGAATAAATCCGGCGTTGCCGTACCGCTTTCTACCATTGCTACTGTTTCTTGGGAAAACGGTATGGAACAAAGCGTCCGCTTCAATGGTTATCCGGCAATGGAGCTTTCCGGCTCGCCTGTTAATGGCGTGTCTTCCGGTCAAGCCATGGCTGCGGTACAGCAAATGGTTGATGACATGGGTGGCGGTTACAGCCTGGAATGGGGCGGCCAGTCTCGTGAAGAGGCCAAAGGCAGCTCGCAAACTGTCGTGTTGTATGCATTGGCCGCTGCCGCTGTATTCTTGGTATTGGCTGCTTTGTACGAAAGCTGGTCTATCCCGTTGGCGGTTATCCTTGTGATTCCGTTGGGCTTGATTGGCGCGGCATTGGGCGTGACCGGCCGCAACATGTTTGAAGCGCTGCTGGGCAGTATTCCGGCATACGCCAACGATATCTACTTCCAAGTCGGTTTCGTTACGGTGATGGGTTTGAGTGCGAAAAACGCGATTTTGATTATCGAGTTTGCCAAAGACCTGCAAGCGCAAGGCAAGAGCGCGCTTGAAGCTGCGCTTGCCGCCGCACACTTGCGTTTCCGTCCGATTATCATGACTTCGTTTGCCTTCATCTTGGGCGTGGTACCGCTTTATGTTGCCAGCGGTGCCAGCTCCGCCAGCCAACGTGCGATTGGTACGACCGTGGTCTGGGGTATGTTGATCGGTACGATTCTGTCTGTGTTCCTTGTGCCTTTGTTCTATGTGGTTGTGCGCAAATTCTTTAAAGAAACCGCACACGAGCATGAGATGGCCGCCAAACACGCCGCTGAAGCCGGCATGATTGAAGACGGTAAACACGATTCAGACAAGCACTAAAGCAAAGGCCGTCTGAAAAATTTTCAGACGGCCTCAAAATGCTAAAGGATTCTAAAATGAAGAAGATTACATTCAAACCTGTACTGACCGCCGTTGCCGCCGCCGCGGCTTTGTCGGCCTGTACCATGATGCCGAAATATGAGCAGCCTCAAGTTGCCGTTGCCGATACGTTTAAATACGACACTGTTGACGACGGTATCCGTGCCGCTGAATTGGGTTGGCAAGATTACTTTGCCGATCCGCGCCTTCACCGCCTGATCGACATCGCATTGGAACGCAATACCGATTTGCGTACGGCCGCGCTGAATGCGGAAATCTACCGCAAGCAATATATGATTGCGCGTAATAATTTGTTGCCAACCGTCAATGCCAGCGGTACAGGTTCGCGTCAAGGCAGCTTGAGCGGCGGAAGCGTCAGCAGCCAATACAGCGTGGGTTTGGGCGCGGCCTCTTATGAACTCGACCTTTTCGGCCGAGTCCGCAGCACCAGCGAAGCCGCGTTGCAAGGTTATTTTAATGTGGCTGCCAACCGTGATGCAGCGCATCTGACCTTGATTTCTACCGTGGCCAAAGCCTACTTTAACGAACGCTACGCGGAAGAAACCATGGCATTGGCACAACGCGTGTTGCAAACCCGTGAGGCGACGTACAAGCTCTCGCAATTGCGCCATAAAGCCGGCGTGATTTCCGCCGTTGATTTGCGCCAACAAGAAGCGTTGATTGAATCGGCCAAAGCCGATTATGCATCCGCGGTGAAAAACCGCGAGCAAGCGCGCAATTCCTTGGCCATGCTGATTAATCAGCCTTTGCCTGAAGATTTGCCTGCCGGTTTGCCTTTGAGCAAACAGTTCAAATTGACCAAACTGCCTGCCGGTTTGAGTTCGGACGTGTTGCTCAACCGTCCGGATATCCGTGCGGCCGAACACGCGCTCAAACAAGCCAATGCCAATATCGGCGCGGCACGTGCGGCGTTTTTCCCACGTATCAGCCTGACCGGTTCTGTCGGTACAGCTTCCGGCGAGCTGAGCGGTCTGTTTAAGAGCGGTACGGGTATTTGGGCTTTTGCACCGTCAATTACTCTGCCTATCTTTGACTGGGGCACAAACAAAGCCAATCTTGACGTAGCCAAACTGCGCCAACAGGCACAAATCGTTGCTTATGAAGCCGCTGTTCAATCCGCATTCAAAGATGTTTCCAATGCGTTGGTTGCACGCGAACAGCTGGATAAAAGCTATGCCGCTTTGAGCAAACAAAGCCGTGCCTACAACGACAGCCTGCGCCTCATCAGCCTGCGCTACAAACATGGCGTATCCAGCGCATTGGATTTGTTGGATGCCGAACGCAGCAGTTACGGCGCAGAAACTGCTCTTTTAGCCAATCAGCTGACCCGTCTGGAAAACCTTGCCGACTTGTATAAAGCGCTTGGCGGCGGTTTGAAACGAGAAACCAAAGCTGCCGAATAAGTTTTGTCAGCTAAAATCAAGAGGCCGTCTGAAACATTTAGGTTTCAGACGGCCTTTTTGTTAAACAGTGATTTTAAACTTTTAATTTCTCGCTTAAAGAACCGACATAGGCTGCGCGTTCGTTACGGCTGAGTTCGGGCTGGTGTGTGTTGAGCGAAGACCATTTGCGGTTGCTGCGTGCTTTGTTGAGTTCGCTTGGCAGTTTGGCCGCATTCCATGGCGCTTTGCGTTCGTTTAGCTCGATATGCGATTGGGCGGCATGGCCGCGCGTTTGCAAGACGTGCAACAAATCCAGCGCGCGTGCGGCGAGCAGGGTAAGGGTTTCCGGATCGGTATGCAGGGTTTGTCGGCCGTTGATTTTGTCGGTGATGTCTTGGGCGTTGGGCAAAATGCCGCCCAACAGGCCGCCGATGGCCGTACCCAAACCAAGCGAACCGCCAAGCGTGGCAATGTCCAAGCCTAGGCCGATGAGTGCGCCTGCGGTTGCGCCGGTACCGGTACGGATGCCGTAATGTTTGAGCAATTCGCTGTCAAACGGATCTTGTTTGAAGGCTTTGGGCATCCATGTGCTGTCGCTGCCGACTTCGTCGTGATAGAAGCGGTAAAGTGTGAACAGGCGTTGTTGCATTTGCCGCTCAAGTTGGCGGATTTCCGATTGCATGACTTCCAAAGTCGGGGCAGGGTCGTCGTTTTCGGCAATTTCTTGGGTAAATGCGGCGGCATCCAGCAGAAAATCGGCAATTTCACGGCGTGCTTCCGTATCCAGCCGTTGCCACTCGCGACGGCGCATATTGATGAGGCGGTCGAGGATGTCGCGTTTCGGTAACATGGTGGCGAGGTTGTCCCACAATCGGATTTCGCCTTCAAAGTCAAACGCAACGGTATCGAAACCGGCATAAACATGCAGGTTTCTGCGGGCGAGCATATTGGTCCAAACGGTCAGGTCTTGATTTTGGGTGAAGTTGAACACGGGCATGATGGGCTTGGCGCACCAAGACAAAATGGTCAGCTCGTCTTTGTATTTGTTAAGGACGGGCTCCCGCGCATCGATGACATACATAGCCATGTCGCTTTGTATGACTTGGCGCAGCACTTTGGCCTCTTGGTTGAATTCGTGATGCGCTTCATGGTTGTTGAGGAATTGCTGAATGCGCTCGATGCCGTCATCGCGTGCGGATGTGTGGGTTTCCAGCCAGTCCAACACGCCGCCGGCATCTTCGAGGCCGGGTGTGTCGTAGAGGTAAACCAAGCTGTCGTCGCCGTCGTTGATAAGGGCTTCTTCGACATGGCGCGTGGTCGAGGGCGCGTTTTTCACTTCGCCGAAGGTGCTGTCGCGCAAAAGCGTACGTAAGAGCGAGGTTTTGCCTGTGTTAGTATGGCCGACGACGGCAAGGGAAAGTGGGGTGGTCATGGTTGTGGGTTGGGTTGATATGGACTATGAATGTGTGAGTATGGAGCCGTTTATCTTTAGTGGCAATATATGTTTCAGACGGCCCTAAATTCTTTTTATATATGGGCGAAAATAGCAAGAAAAAGAGGGGAATAGTGGATTTGTTGTTTTTTAGCAAAATACTTGAAAATAGATGGGAAAACAGTTGACAGGAGGGTAGAAGGCTAGGATAATTCGCGCCGTTGAGTTGCTTGATGCAGCTTGATTTTTCTCCTCTATTTCTCCTTTGTAGACTTGGCGCATATCGAAACGGTATGCGCATTTTTTTATCTGAATTGAAACATGATTACATTTAAGTTCTGTAAATTGGATAATTAAGAAACTTTACAAGAAAAATACTTGCATGGTTGAATCTCTTGTTGCATAATTCGTTTCGTTAGCTGGTTCGAGTAGTCAGTTAATAGTTTCTCCTCTATTTCTCCTTTGTAGACTTGGCACACATTCTATCGGATGTGTGCATTTTTTTTTGCCTATTTAAAATAAAGGCCGTCTGAATGTTGTAATCTTTCAGACGGCCTTTGTTTGTTGAATAGAATTAGATGTCTAATACTACTTCTTCTTTGACTTCTTCCATGACAACATAGCTGCGGCTTTCGGAAGCAGCCGGCAGTTGCAGCAGGATATTGCCGAGCATATCGCGATAGGCGGACATATTGGGCAGGCGGACTTTGATAAGGTAGTCGTATTCGCCGGATACTAAGTGGCATTCCAGAATTTGCGGAATCTTCAGCACTTCGCGTTTGAAGTCTTCAAAAATATTGCCGGATTTGGAACGCAGTTTCAGCTCGACAAAGACCAAGAGGCTTTGGCCTAAAGCATGAGGATTCAGATGGGCGTGATAGCCGGTAATGAGGTTGTCGCGTTCCAAGCGGCGGACGCGTTCGGTTACTGGCGTAGTGGAGAGGCCGACTTTTTCAGCCAATTCAGTCATGGGGATACGTGCATTTTGTTGTAGGAGCTTGAGGATTTTTAAGTCGGTTTTGTCGAGTTCTTTCATGGCCTTGATGTCTGTCGTTTTCATTTGGATTGAATCATAACCTTAAAACAGGCTGAGAAGAAGCATAAATGCCTAAAGGTGCGCATGAGTTCTAAAATATGAATAGATTATTCTTGTGTATTTCATGGAATCCTGTGTAGTTTTTGACCTATAATATTTACTTCAAAGTAATAGGGCAGGCCGTCTGAAACGGAATGCCGATAAGAGGAATACATTATGCGTCCGCTCAATGCGCAAATCCGTTTGGATAATTTACGTCAAAATTATCGTTTTCTCAAAGAGTTGCATGGCAATAAATTGTTGGCCGTGATTAAGGCCGATGCTTACGGGCATGGTGCGGTCAGATGTGCACACGCGTTGGCGGATATTGCCGACGGCTTTGCGGTGGCAACGGTAGATGAAGGCGTGGAATTGCGTCAAAACGGCATTAAAAATCCGATTGTTTTGTTGGAAGGCGTGTTTGAGGCTGCGGAATATGCGGATGTTGACCGTTATGATTTGTGGCCGGCAATCGGTAGCCAATGGCAGTTGGAGGCGTTTGTGCATCATGAGTGGCAACGTCCGACGACCGTATGGCTGAAAATGGACTCGGGTATGCACCGTGCCGGTTTCTTTCCGCATAACTATGCCGCCGCCTATACTGCATTGAAACAATCCGAATCGGTTGAAAACATTGTGAAATTCAGCCATTTTGCCTGCGCGGACGAACCGGAAAACGGCATGACCGAAATGCAGCTTGAAGCGTTTGATTTGGCGTGTGAGGGTTTGGAAGGCGAAGAGAGCTTGGCGAATTCCGCCGCGATTTTGAACGTGCCTGAAGCGCGGCGCGATTGGGGACGTGCCGGTC
The DNA here is from genome assembly GCF_001814095.1 of Neisseria sp. HMSC068C12. Lineage (NCBI taxonomy): Bacteria > Pseudomonadati > Pseudomonadota > Betaproteobacteria > Neisseriales > Neisseriaceae > Neisseria > Neisseria sp. HMSC068C12. The sequence continues at coordinate 96,296 of NZ_KV814808.1, forward strand.
TGGCCTTGTATGGTATTTCGCCTTTCGGCGGCGTGGATGAGCGTTTGAAACCTGTTATGCGCCTGACTTCCCGTGTTTTCGGCGAGCGCGTGTTGCAACCGCATTCTCCGATTGGCTACGGCGCAACGTTCTACACCAGCAAATCTATCCGTGTCGGTTTGATTGCCTGCGGCTATGCCGACGGTTATCCGCGTCGCGCTTCCACTAATTCCCCTGTGGCAGTGGATGGCAAACGCAGCCGTATTATCGGCAGGGTATCTATGGATATGATTACGGTTGAGCTGGAAGCATCGAAAGAGGGCTTGGGCGCGGAAGTCGAGCTTTGGGGCGATGTGATTAATATCAATGAAGTTTCTGAAGTTGCCGGTATGATTCCGTACGAAATTCTCTGCAATATTAAACGTGCGAAGTTTACGTATATCGAGTAAGCAGTAAAAGATCAGGCCGTCTGAAATGTGTTTTCAGACGGCCTTTTTTTTATCTGCAATTAAAACGATTCGTCAGCGCGTAAATAACGCCATTTGCCCGGCGGCAGTCTGCCGAGTTTGACTTTACCCATGCGGATGCGTTTCAAACCGACGACGCGCAGGCCGACCAGTTCGCACATGCGGCGGATTTGGCGTTTTTTGCCTTGTCGCAAAATAAAGCGCAACTGGTCTTCGTTTTGCCATTCGACTTTGGCGGGGCGCAATTTTTCTCCGTCCAAACTCAAGCCGTGGTTGAGCAGGGCGAGGCCTTTGTCGTCCAGTTTGCCACGGACGCGGACAAGGTATTCTTTTTCGCTACTGCTGTTTTCGCCAATCAGCTGTTTGGCAATGCGGCCATCCTGAGTGAGTACCAACAATCCGACAGAGTCGATATCCAGGCGGCCGGCAGGGGCTAAGCCGAATTTGTGCTTTTCGCTGAAAGGGATACGGCTATCGTCGCCTTCCCAATGGTTTTCGGCGGTAATGAGTTCGGCGGCGGACTTATAGCCTTTTTCTGCTTGCGCGCTGACGTAGCCGACGGGTTTATTCAGCAGGATGGTTACGCGCGCTGCTTGTTTTTCATGGGCTTGTTTGTTGAGATCGATGCGGTCGCGCTCGGTGACTTTTTGACCGAGTACGGCGGTTTGGCCGTTGACTTTGACCCAGCCTTGCTCGATGTAGCTGTCTGCCTCGCGGCGCGAGCATAAGCCCAATTGCGCCATGCGTTTGGAGAGGCGCATGGTTTCGGAATCGTTGTTTTGCATGGTATGGCAATATAGAGAAATGGGAATGTCGGATTATAGCATTGACTGTTTGTCAGGCCGTCTGAAAACTGAATTTTTGGGTTTTCAGACGGCCTTTCGTTTGTTATATGTTAAGGAATATTTAGTTTTGAAGTAAAAAATGAAGGGTATATTGTCTGTTTGTGTTAACCTTACGGACGAACTAATCATTTTGTTTTCAGTCGAATTGGGGTTGAAATGACATTTCACTCATGAAATCATGAAGACTATAATGACTGGTCTTTCTGAAGCGCATTAAGGCAGTTTGTCGCTAAAGCAAGCCTTGGTGCATCACGTTTTAAGGATAAATCAATGAAATCGCTCAAATCATTTTTGATCTGGGGCATTGTGGTTTTGGTAGGCTTGGCCTCCTTTACTACTTTAGCTCTCAGCCGTGGCGAGCAAGTCAGTGCGATTTGGATGGTTACGGCCGCCATTTCGGTATACTGCATTGCCTACCGTTTCTACAGTCTTTACATTGCCAACCGTGTGATGCAGCTTGATCCTAACCGTCTGACTCCGGCAGAACGCCACAATGACGGCTTGGACTATGTTCCCACACATAAAGGCGTACTGTTCGGCCACCACTTTGCCGCTATTGCCGGCGCAGGCCCTCTGGTTGGTCCTGTATTGGCAGCGCAAATGGGTTATCTGCCCGGTACTTTGTGGATTATCTTCGGCGTGGTATTTGCCGGTGCCGTACAGGATATGATGGTACTATTTGTTTCTATGCGCCGTGACGGTAAGTCTTTGGGCGATATCGTGAAACAAGAACTCGGTACCGTTCCCGGCGTGATTGCATCCATTGGTATTTTGATGATTATGGTCATCATTATGGCGGTGTTGGCGCTGATTGTTGTGAAAGCATTGGTTCACAGCCCTTGGGGTACGTTCACCATCGCAGCGACTATGCCGATTGCTCTGTTTATGGGTATTTACACCCGTTATATCCGTCCGGGCAAAATCGGCGAGATTTCCATCGTCGGCTTTATTTTGCTGATGTTGGCCGTGATTTACGGTGAAGATGTTGCCCACAGCTCCTTCGGTCACTGGTTCGACCTTGACGGCATTCAGCTGACTTGGGCGATTATGATTTACGGTTTCGTGGCTTCCGTATTGCCGGTTTGGCTCTTGCTGACTCCGCGCGACTATCTGTCTACCTTCCTGAAAATCGGTACGATTGCAGCTTTGGCTTTGGGTATCGTTATTGTTAACCCGACTCTGCAAATGCCTGCAGTTACCCACTTTATCGATGGTTCAGGCCCGGTATTCTCTGGTGCATTGTTCCCATTCTTGTTCATTACCATTGCTTGTGGTGCAGTTTCAGGCTTCCATGCGCTGATTTCTTCAGGTACCACTCCAAAAATGGTGGAAAACGAAACCCACGTCCGCATGATCGGTTACGGCGGCATGATTATGGAAAGCTTTGTGGCTATTATGGCGCTGGCTGCCGCCGCTTCGCTTGAGCCAGGCGTGTACTTTGCGATGAACAGCCCGGCCGCGCTGATTGGTACAGATGCCAACACAGCTGCCGAAGTCATCACCACTAAACTGAATTTCTCTGTTGATGCCGCAACCCTGTTGCACACTGCTAAAGAAGTGGGCGAAAACACCATTCTATCCCGCGCAGGCGGTGCACCAACCCTCGCAGTCGGTATGGCACACATCATGAGCCGTCTGATTCCGGGCGAAGCCATGATGGCGTTCTGGTATCACTTTGCCTTGCTGTTTGAAGCCTTGTTCATCCTGACCGCAGTTGACGCCGGTACACGCGTTGCCCGTTTCATGATTCAAGACTTGGGCAGTATCTTCTACAAACCATTCGGTAACACCGACTCAATCCCTGCCAACTTGGTTGCCACATTCTTTGCTGTGGCATTGTGGGGTTACTTCCTCTATACCGGCGTAACCGACCCTCTGGGCGGTATTAACTCGCTCTGGCCGTTGTTTGGTATCGCCAACCAAATGCTTGCAGGCGTAGCGTTGATTATGTGTACCGTCGTATTGGTGAAAATGAAACGCGACCGCTATGTTTGGGTAACTTTGGTTCCTGCTGTCGGCGTATTGTTCGTAACCTGCTATGCCGGTTTGCAAAAACTGTTCCACAGCGACCCGCGCGTCAGCTTCTTGGCTCACGCAGGCAAATACCGCGATGCCTTGGCTTCAGGCGAAGTCCTCGCTCCTGCTAAAGACATTGGCGAAATGTCACAAATCATCTTCAACGACCAAATCAATGCCGGTTTGACCGCTTTGTTCTTGGCAGTTGTCGTGATTGTCGCCGTGTACGGTTTCCGTACTGCCATGAAAGCCCGCAAAGTCGGTTGGCCAACTGCTAAAGAAATTCCAGCAGTGTACCGCGACGGTAAACAGCCGGAGACTCAAAGTGAAGCATAAGCTCGCATCTTGGTGGAAAACCATCAAGTTGACAGCGAACTTGATGGCCGGTGTCCCAGATTATGAAAACTACGTTGCCCGCCAGCGCAAACATAATCCCAACGCGCCGGTCATGACCGAGCTGCAATTCCAAGACTACTGCCGCAAACGCCGTTGCGGCGGCAACGGCGGACGCTGTTGTTAATGAAGGCATAAAAAGGCCGTCTGAAAATATTTTCAGACGGCCTTTCATTATGGAATATCAATAAAAATCAAAAACTTTGTCTTGTCATCAATATTTAATCGAACAACTTGCCAATATTTACTCTTCTTCGAGCAGGACCAGCGGACGCTGTATTTTTCTGAGTTCTTCCACCTCGTCCAACAGCCGCATAATCAGCCCCAATGCAGGAATGCCGGCCTCAAAATCACGGCTTAAGCGTTGTGCGCGACGGATGCGGGCAAGATGAAAACCACTGAAGGTGCTTTTTTCGGGCACTCCATCTATGCTGATGATGTCTTCTGCTATAAGTTCCAACAGCCAATCACGACGGCAGCGGCTGGCGGCAACGATTTCTTCAAAAGTAAGGGTAACATCGGAGGACTGAATCATAATTTATCCTTTCTCTTATGCTTGTTTCGCGGCAAAGTGTTCGGCCAATTTTTCCCATGCGGCACGGTCGGCTTCGCTCTCTACTGGCGGAACATTAATGCGGATATTGAGATAAAGGTCTCCGGCTTCTTTTGCAGGAATACCTTTGCCTTTGAGGCGGATGCTTTTACCGCTTTGGCTGTTGGCAGGCAGATTGACCTGCAAGCGGCCTGAAGCGGTAGGGACGATGATTTTGCCGCCCAATACGGCTTCCCAAGGTTTGACATCTATTGTTTGATATACGTCTTTCCTGTTTTTGACGTATAAATCAGGTTGGTCGTGGAACTTGATTTTTAAGTACAAGTCACCGTTTTCTCCACCGTTATATCCCGGCAAACCTTGACCGGCCAAACGGATTTGTTGGCCTTCTGCAATGCCTTTGGGGATTTTGACGTTGAGGGTTTTATTTTGATAAACCGCACGTCCGTATTCGTCTAGAGTCGGCACATTCAAAGTCATGCTACGTTCTGCGCCAACATACGCTGCGTAAATATCAATACTCAATTCAGCATGTTGATCCTCGCCTTTTATTGGGCCGCGGGGTTGCTCGGAACGAGTGTGGGATTGGCGGAATGATGAAAACAGATCTTCAAAATTGAAGTCTCCCGCTCCGAACGGTTCGCCTTCATGACGTTCATAGTGGAAGCCGCCACCGTTAAATCCATTGCCAAACGGATTGCCGCCTTGACCGAACGGATTGCCTCCGGCGCTGCGTCCGTAAGGATTAGCCAACATTTCATCGTATTCGGCCCGCTTTTCTTTATCGGAAAGCGTTTCGTAGGCACGGTTGATTTCTACCGTACGTTCGGCTGCGTCAGGTTCTTTGCTGACATCGGGGTGGTATTTGCGCACCAGTTTTCGGTAGGCTTTTTTGATTTCGGCCTCATCCGCATCTTTGGCAACGCCTAGTATTTCATAATAGTTTTTTTCTGCCATGTTATTCCTTTGACTGCTAATATACAAAATTCTTATAGTTTTAATAATTGAGGGTAGATATTCTAAAATCAAGGGCATTGGAAATAAAATTCTCTATTTCTGACAATGATTAATGGGTAATTTATTTCTTTGTTTTTAGAGAAATAGAAAATATAAAGGCCGTCTGAAATACGGTTTTTCAGACGGCCTTTATCAAATTGGGGTTTTATTTGTCTTGAGCATTTTTTTGTTCGCGAACCACCCATTGGGCAATATCTGAACCCAATACTTTAGAAGTGCGGTTCAAGACGGCGCAAGAGCTTTTATAAGCGCCAAACATGCCACCGGAAGAGTTGCGGGTAAAGGTTTTTTTATTAACTTGTTTGCCGTCAACATACAAAGTGGCTGAAACCGCCATCCCTTTGGCGTGACCGATAAAGGCATTGCCTGCACTCATGGCGGAAGTGATAGCGATATCTGCGTATGTGCCTTGTTTTTTACCGTCACGGACAACTGTTACATCGCTTTTGGCTGCAGTTTCTTGCAAAGATTTGGACATGATGCTGCCCACTTCTAAACACTCAGAAACAATACGGGTATCGATTTCTTCTTTATCGCGGTAAGGAATGCTTTCATCAATATGGACATCTGCGCTGGCAAATGCAGATGCAAACAAGAATGCGGTTGCAAGGATACTGCTAGGAGACATAGTAGGGTACCTGAAATGGAATGTTAAAAAGAGTTGTTATTGTATAACGGTATTTACACTCAATCAACATAAGTTAAATAGGAAAAGATTTTGTTGAAATAGCTGTTATAGCAAGATAATCAAAAGGCCGTCTGAAATACTGCTATTCAGACGGCCTTTTGATTGGGGCATTAATTTGTTCTAGTCAAATAAGGCAGGGGATCGACTGCTTTGCCGTTTAGACGAACTTCAAAATGAAGCTTGACGCTGTCTGTATCGCTGCTGCCCATGGTCGCGATAACTTGACCTGCTTGGACTTTTTGATCTTTTTGTACCAAAAGCGTGTCGTTGTGGGCATAGGCGGTAATGGTGTAGTCGTTGTGGCTGATTAAAATCAGCTTGCCGTAGCCGCGTACTTCTTCGCCAACGTAGATGACGGTACCGGCTGCGGCAGAACGGATTTGTTGGCCTTGCGTGCCTGCAATATCTATGCCTTTGCTGCTTGTGCCGTTGTAGCGTTGGATAATGGAGGATGAGGCGTTATCGGTCGGCCATTGCAAGCTTAACCGGTTGATTGGGGTAACGGCGGTTGCTTGGCGTTGCTGCGTAGCAGTATTGCGGGAGGCAACATGACGGCGGACTCGCAATACTTGACCGACTTCGATTTGTGAGGCGTTGGGAAGGTTATTCCATGCAACCAGTGTATTGACGTTTTGTCCGTAGCGTTTGGCAATTTGGGTCAGGGTATCGCCGGGGCGGACTTTGTAGTAGCCGTCAGGTACAGCTCGGTTGGAAGAGGTATTGTTGCCGGCGCAGGCTGCTAAGACGGCAATGGTGCTGATGAGGGCCAGACGTTTTAAGGCCGTCTGAAAGGTGGAAATAAAATTTGTATTCATGGGTTGTTTCAAAATGTATCGTTATGTTGTGTATGATAGATAGGAAGAGTGGAAAAAGGTTCACTCAAAAGGCATGGGATAAACTGCATAAAGGCAGCATATTAACATTGAAAATTTGTGGATATGGCGGTATATTTTTTTATCATTTTGATGATAAAGGATTTTTTTGATAAGGTAAAAGAAAGTGAAAGTTTTTTCAGACGGTATTGAATAAGGCAATAAAAATCCCCTGCCGAGATAGACGGACAGGGGATTTTTGTCTCATCGAACTTATTTGTTCAATTCGTTAGCCAGATACAGCCAAGTTTCAATCACGGTATCAGGGTTGAGCGATACGCTCTCGATACCTTCTTGAACCAGCCATTTGGCAAAGTCCGGATGGTCTGACGGGCCTTGACCGCAAATACCGACGTATTTGTTTTGTTTGCGGCAGGCAGAGATTGCCAAGTGCAACATCACTTTAACGGCAGGGTTGCGCTCGTCGAAGGAATCAGATACCAAACCGCTGTCACGGTCGAGGCCGAGGGTCAGCTGGGTCATGTCGTTAGAGCCGATGGAGAAACCGTCGAAGTATTGCAGGAATTGTTCTGCCAATACAGCGTTGCTTGGCAACTCGCACATCATGATCAGGCGCAGGCCGTTTTTGCCGCGTTCCAAACCGTTTTCTTTCAGGGCTTTGACAACAGCTTCGGCTTCACCCAAAGTGCGGACGAATGGAATCATGATTTCGACGTTGGTCAAACCCATTTCGTCACGGACGCGTTTCAAGGCTTTGCACTCGAGTGCGAAGCAGTCTTTGAAGCTGTCAGCAACATAACGCGCTGCACCACGGAAGCCCAACATTGGGTTTTCTTCGTGCGGTTCGTAGATGCTGCCACCTACCAAGTTAGCGTACTCGTTGGATTTGAAGTCAGACATACGGACGATGGTTTTGCGTGGATAAACCGAAGCAGCCAAAGTTGCCACACCTTCTGCGATTTTATCGACATAGAAGTCGACAGGAGAAGCGTAGCCAGCGATGCGGCGGGTAATTTCCGCTTTCAATTCGTCGTCTTGTTTGTCAAATTCCAACAAGGCTTTAGGATGGATACCGATTTGACGGTTGATGATGAATTCCATACGTGCCAAGCCGATGCCTTCGCTAGGCAGGTTGGCGAAGCTGAATGCCAATTCAGGGTTACCAACGTTCATCATCACTTTGACAGGGGCTTTAGGCATGTTGTCCAAAGCAACATCGGTAACTTGTACGTCCAGCAGGCCGGAGTAGATGAAGCCGGTATCGCCTTCGGCACAAGATACGGTAACTTCTTGGCCGTCTGAAAGCAGGTCGGTAGCATCGCCACAACCTACAACAGCCGGAATACCCAATTCACGCGCGATAATCGCTGCGTGGCAGGTACGGCCACCACGGTTGGTAACAATGGCAGAAGCACGTTTCATTACCGGTTCCCAATCCGGGTCGGTCATGTCGGTAACGAGTACGTCGCCTGCTTCAACGGAATCCATCTCTGAAGCATCTTTCACCAAGCGAACTTTACCTTGGCCAACTTTTTGACCGATAGCTCGGCCTTCGCACAAGACAACTTTTTCGCCGTTGATAGAGAAGCGGCGCAGGTTGCGGCTGCCGTCTTCTTGAGATTTTACAGTTTCAGGGCGTGCTTGCAGGATGTAGAGTTTGCCATCCAAACCATCGCGCCCCCATTCGATGTCCATTGGGCGGCCGTAGTGTTTTTCGATGGTCAGCGCGTAATGAGCCAACTCGGTTACTTCGGCGTCGGTAATGGAGAAGCGTTGACGGTCTTCTGCAGGTACATCAACGTTGGTTACAGATTTACCGGCTTCGGCTTTGTCGGTAAAAATCATTTTGATTTGTTTCGAACCCATGGTTTTGCGCAGGATAGCCGGTTTGCCTGCTTTCAAAGTAGGTTTGAATACATAGAATTCGTCAGGGTTTACCGCGCCTTGTACGACGTTTTCGCCCAGGCCGTAAGAAGAGGTAACGAAAACGACTTGGTCGTAACCGGATTCGGTATCGATGGTGAACATCACACCGGAGGCACCGCTGTCAGAGCGCACCATGCGTTGTACGCCGGCAGAAAGGGCAACGATGTCGTGTTCGAAGCCTTTGTGGACACGGTAAGAAATGGCACGGTCGTTGTACAGGGAAGCGAATACATGGTGCATCGCTTCTTTAACGTTATCCAAACCATTAATATTCAGGAAGGTTTCTTGTTGGCCGGCGAAAGAAGCGTCCGGCAAGTCTTCTGCTGTTGCAGAAGAACGTACGGCAACGGAGATGTCCGCACCGCCGGCATCGGCAACCATTTTGTTCCAAGCTGTTTCGATTTCAGCATCCAGTTGCTCAGGGAACGGGGTATCCAAAATCCATTGACGGATTTCTTTACCCACGCGTGCCAATTCAGCAACGTCTTCAACATCCAGTTGTTTCAGGGCTTCGGAAATACGCTCGCTCAGACCATTGTGAGCCAGGAAAGCACGATAAGCTTCGGCTGTGGTTGCAAAACCGCCGGGAACGCGCACGCCTTTTTCAGTCAGTTGGCTGATCATTTCGCCCAAAGAGGCATTTTTACCGCCCACTCGCTCAACGTCAGTCATACGCAGGTTTTCAAACCAAATAACGTAGTTTTCGGCCATTTGTGTGTCCAATCCAAAAAATGTTAAAAAAGAAACAAATCCGCCTGCTTATTGTAGCCATTCGTTTGATGGCTGTCATGTGTTTTATCTTTTTAAAAATCACAAATTCGTCTGTGATATTGTGCTTTTCAGGCGTGTAGCCTTCTGAAATGTGAATATCAGATTCATGTTTTTACGTGTTATCTTCTTGTTAAATATGGAAAACAAAATAAGTTAATAAATTTGATAAACAAGATTTATTTTGCAATTTTAGAATAAAATTCTACAAAATAGCAAAAAATAAAATTTTGTGCCAATTTAAAAATTGTTCAAATTTGTTGTAATCCTGTGTAATCTATCGGGAATCGCTTTATTGCAAAGGCTGTAACTGCTATGATTGCCGTCTGAAACGTTACCCTCAAGAGGATTCATTATGACTGATCCACGCCAAGTCTTCTATATTTCCGACCGAACCGGTCTGACCGCTGAAAATATCGGTGAAGCCTTGCTGAACCAATTTGGCAATGTTGAGTTCAAACGCCATACCTATCCGTTTATTGATACGCCTGAAAAAGCGCGTGCTGTTGTAGACAAAGTCAACCAGTCAGCTGAAAAATTCGGCGTGCGCCCGATTGCTTTTGTCAGTGTGGTCAATGACGAAATCCGTGAAATCATCAAGAAAGCTAATGCGTTCCATATTAATTTCTTTGAAACCTTTCTCGGTCTTTTGGAAAAGGAACTCAATACGGAGGCGGTTGCCGCCCAGCAGGGGCACCACAGTATCGGCAATACCCAACGCTATGATGCGCGTATGGAGGCGGTCAATTTTTCACTGAATCATGATGACGGCGTCAGCGATAAAAACCTGCAGGAAGCGGATGTGATTTTGATGGGCGTGTCCCGTTCGGGCAAAACGCCGACCTGTCTCTATCTGGCCCTGCAATACGGTATCCGCGCCGCAAACTATCCATTGATTCCCGATGATTTGGAATCGACCGATTTGCCGCGTATGGTCAAACCTTATAAAGACAAGCTGTTCGGCTTGACCATTCAGCCTGAACGCTTGCAGGCAATCCGTCAGGAACGCCGTCCTAATTCGACCTATGCCAAAATCGATACTTGCCGCAGCGAGATTGCTGATGCGCAAAATATGTTCAAACGCCACGGTGTACCGTTTACCAATACAACCGATAAATCAGTGGAAGAACTTGCCGTTCATATCTTGCAGGCTTGCAAGTTGAAACGCCGTTTCTAAATGAAATGATAAAAGGCCGTCTGAAATTTCAGACGGCCTTTTTTTATTTTGTGTATTAAGTCTTAGGCAGGGTAACACCGGTTTGTCCCATGTATTTGCCGTTGCGGTCTTTGTATGAAGTTTCGCAGACTTCATCGCTTTCAAAGAACAAGACTTGAGCCACGCCTTCGCCGGCATAGATTTTGGCAGGCAGGGGGGTGGTGTTGGAAAACTCAAGCGTAACGTAGCCTTCCCACTCTGGCTCGAACGGGGTAACGTTGACGATAATGCCGCAGCGAGCATAGGTGGATTTGCCCAAGCAGACGGTTAGGACGTTGCGCGGGATGCGGAAATATTCGACTGTGCGCGCCAAAGCAAAGGAGTTGGGCGGAATGATGCAGCAGTCGTCTTCGACTGTAACGAAGTTTTTCGGGTCGAAGTTTTTCGGGTCGACGATGGTGCTGTTGATATTGGTGAAGATTTTAAATTCATTAGCACAACGGATGTCGTAGCCGTAGCTGGATGTGCCGTAGGAAATGATGCGTTGGCCGTTGGCCTCTTTGATTTGGTTGGGCTCGAACGGCTCAATCATGCCGTGTTCTTCGGCCATGCGGCGTATCCATTTGTCGGATTTAATGCTCATGGTGGTTGTCCTGGGGTAAGGGTTGTTTGGAAATTCTTTAAAATCAACACAACAGCCTTATAGGCAGGCTTGTTCATTGATGTTTCAGACGGCCTAGAAGATGGATAAGGCCGTCTGAAAGGCTGTTTATTTGGTTTTGGAAGCAGATTTCTTAGGCAGTTTGACTTCTTTAATCATACCGTCTTCGCATTTCATGATGAAGACTGGTGTGCCGTTTTGGGAGGCGGTAAAGTTTCCGTGCGCCCTGCCTTTTTTGAACACGCCCTCCAGCGTCATATTGCGTAATTTGGCGCTGTTGGAGGAGAAAGGTTCGATAAAGGTTTCGCTGTTGCTGGAAACGGTATATACGCCTTTGCCGTCAAATTTGCCGTTTTTAAAGGCTCCGACATAGCTGCGGCCGTCTTGGCATTTCCATGTGCCTTTGCCGGATGGTTTGCCGTCTTTGCCGACATCGCCATCGTAAACGCAACCTTTTTCCTGATAAGGATTGATGGTTTCGGCAATGGCAGGCGAACCCAGCATGAAGGCGATAGGGAGTAGGGCGAGGTATTTCATCATTCATTCCTTTTTGCAGGCAGTTTCAGACGGCCTGATATTGGGATTCAAAAGTCAGCAGGGTTTCAGCAATACGGCGTGGCAATATGGCTAAAGCGTGTTCGCGCATGGATGCAGGGATACCATGGTAGGCTTCGGCAATACTGCCGGTAATGGCTGCTAAAGTATCGCTGTCTCCGCCCAGGGAAACTGCCAGTCGGATGGCGTGTTCAAAATCATCGCTTTCAAGAAAGGCGGTAACTGCTTGAGGTACGGTTTCTTGACAGCTTTCGTTGAAATGATAATGCGGCCGGATTTGGTCGCAACTTTGGCTCAAGTTGTAGCCGAATTGTCGTGTAATGTCTTCTTTGATTTGCGCTTTGCCGATGCCGGTACGCGCCCAAAAGATGGCGGCGGCTACAGCTTGTGCACCTTTAATGCCTTCCGGATGGTTGTGCGTTACGGCGGCGGATTGTTCGGCAAAATGCAGGGTTTCTTCCAATGTGGCAAATGCCCAGCCAACGGCAGAAACACGCATGGCCGAGCCGTTGCCCCAGCTATTATAAGGTTCTGGATCTTTCCATTCTATCCATTGTGAAAAGCGGCCGCCATATGCGCCTTTAGGGTAGGGATATGCCCTACACCAGCCTTGTAAAATAGAGGCTAAATGATCGTTGCAGCCTTGTAAAACCCAATCGGCGATGGCAACAGTACAAATCGTGTCATCAGTAAAGTCGCTGTCGGGGCTGAAAATGTCAAAATCGATGTGACGGTAGTTGTCAAACTCAAATCTTGATCCGGCAATATCGCCAATGACTGCGCCCAACATCATGACATCCTTTCTGATACTTCTATTTATATTTCAGACGGCCTTTGATATTTCCCAATCAAAAGGCCGTCTGAAAAATTATTCTTGCCAGCCGCCCAAATAAGAAACCAGTTCTTCCAACATGGTGCTGATGGCTTCGGTCATCAGGATTTGCGAGGCAAAGGCGAGGCTGGCGGCATCGTCGCCGTTGCTTTCCGCTTCTTCTTGCAAAACGTCCAGATACTGGATGCGTTTGAGTGTAAAGTCTTGGGTAAGGATGAATGCGATTTGTTCTCGCCATACCAAGCCCAGCTGGGTAACAGTTTTGCCGTTTTTGACGTGTTGTACCACTTCATCGGCGGTCAGGTCTTGTTTGGAAACTTTGACGACCGGGACAACATCGCCTACGCCTTTGAGTTCGCAATCGCTGTCCAATTCAAAACCGCCTTCGCAATGGCCTTGCAGCAGCCAGCTGGTCATCAGGGAGGAGGGCGATTGTTTGGTGTTGGGCAGGGCTGCTTCAAGGCCGCCCAAGGCTTCGCGCAGTTTGGTCAGGATATTTTCCGCTTTGGCAGATGCGGCATTGTTGACCAAAAGATACCCGTGGCGCGTGTCGAAAATCACCTGTGTGCGGCTGCTGCGCGTAAAGGCACGGGGCAGCAGGTCGTCAGTAATCTGTTCTTTCAGTTCTTGTTTTTCCTTGCGGCCGACATTGCGCGCTTCGTTGTTTTGGATTTCCAAAACCTTTTCATCCAAAATATCACGGATGACGCCGGCAGGCAGGACTTTTTCTTCTTTTTTCAGGGCCACACGCCAAGTGTAATCGGCAGGGAAAACCAGCTCGGGCGAAAAGGAAACCGGCGTGGCAAAGCCTTCGCTAAACCAGTCCAAACCCTGACAATGGGCAAATTCGGATTGCGCCAATTTGTCGGCAAGGACTTCCAATTCGGGCAATTTGTCTTTGTTGAGCGGATAAAAACTGATTTGCTTAAACCACATGGCGAGTTTTCCTTTTTATTAAAACCGGCATTATACAGGGAAAATAACATACGGAAATCGGCAGCACCTTTAAAAATGCAGTAAAGGCGTTGACAGAAGAAAAGGCTTTCTGTATAGTTCGCGCTTCGGTTACGCGCCCATCGTCTAGAGGCCTAGGACACTGCCCTTTCACGGCGGCAACCGGGGTTCGAATCCCCGTGGGCGTGCCAAAATTCTTAAAAAACGCTCCTGCTTTTTTCAGGGGCGTTTTTTGTTTTCAGACGGCCTGTCGCTGTGAAAATATCTTTAAATTGGTTTACAATAATGCCATTCTGAATCTTAACGAGAGAAAACAATGTTAGACATCCAATTGCTCCGCAGCAATACCGCCGCAGTTGCAGAACGTTTGGCCGCACGCGGTTACGAGTTTGATACCGCGCGTTTCAACGCTTTGGAAGAGCAACGTAAAGCCGTTCAAGTGAAAACAGAAGAGTTGCAGGCTTCACGAAACAGTATTTCCAAACAAATCGGTGCGTTGAAAGGTCAAGGCAAACACGAAGAGGCTCAAGCTGCGATGGATCAGGTTACCCAAATCAAGGCGGATTTGGAGCAGGCTGCCGCTGATTTGGATGCCGTTCAGAAAGAATTGGATGCTTGGCTGCTGAGCATTCCGAACCTGCCGCACGAAAGTGTGCCTGTCGGTAAAGACGAAACTGAAAACGTTGAAGTCCGCAAAGTGGGCACGCCGCGCGAATTTGATTTTGAAATCAAAGACCATGTTGATTTGGGCGAGCCTTTGGGCTTGGATTTTGAAGGCGGTGCGAAACTGTCCGGCGCGCGCTTTACCGTCATGAAAGGTCAAATCGCCCGTCTGCATCGCGCTTTGGCTCAGTTCATGCTGGATACGCACACGCTGAAACACGGCTATACCGAACATTACACGCCTTACATTGTGGATGACCTGACCCTGCAAGGTACGGGTCAACTGCCTAAATTTGCAGAAGATTTGTTCCACGTTACCCGCGGCGGTGATGAGAGTAAGAAAACGCAATATCTGATTCCGACTGCTGAAGTAACGCTGACCAATACTGTTGCCGACAGCATCGTGGCCGGCAGTGATTTTCCGTTGAAATTAACTGCGCATTCCCCATGTTTCCGCTCCGAAGCGGGCGCATACGGTAAAGACGTGCGCGGCTTGATTCGCCAACACCAATTCGACAAAGTGGAAATGGTGCAAATCGTTCATCCGGAAAAATCATACGAAGCGCTGGAAGAAATGGTCGGCCACGCTGAAAATATTTTGAAAGCGTTGGAACTGCCATACCGCGTGATCACTTTGTGTACCGGCGACATGGGTTTCGGCGCAACTAAAACCTACGACTTGGAAGTTTGGGTTCCTGCGCAAAACACTTACCGCGAAATTTCCAGCTGTTCCAACTGCGAAGATTTCCAAGCTCGCCGCATGAAAGCGCGTTTCAAAGATGAAAACGGTAAAAACCGTTTGGTGCATACTTTGAACGGCTCAGGCTTGGCAGTCGGCCGTACTTTGGTGGCGGTATTGGAAAACCATCAAAATGCCGATGGCAGCATTAATGTTCCTGCTGCGTTGCAACCGTATATGGGCGGCGTGACCAAATTGGAAGTAAAATAATCGTTGTTTAAATAAAAAGGCCGTCTGAAACTTGGGTTCAGACGGCCTTTTCTATGATTGAGCAATTATTTGTTGTGTTGACGGAAATATTCCCATTCTTCGACAACGGTACCGTTAGGTAAGTGGCACACGCCGTATTCACCACCGTCTTTATCTTTTTTGATTTCGGATTTGCCACCTTGTTTGACGCAGAATTCAGAAGCAGGATTGGCCACGCCGACCTTAGGAGATTCTTGTTTTTCAGAAGCGGAGCAGGCGGCCAAAGCAGTGGCGGCAGCGAGGCTGAGGATAAGGGGTTTGATCATGACGTATCTTTCATTTGAAGGATAAAAACAAGTGGATTATAGGGGACGCTTGCGTTTAATTGAGTTAAACAGATTAAAGGCCGTCTGAAAAGTTTTCAGACGGCCTTTAGTTTAAGAAGTCATACCGGATTATTTGGCTGCTTCGGTTTTTTCGCCTTCTTTAGCAAAGTATTTGGCGTAAATTTTGTCGTATTCGCCGCTTTCGCGTACTTTTTTCAGCGCATCGTTCAACATTTTGATGGTTGCTTCGTCGCCTTTGCGTGCAGCGATACCGTAGTTTTCGATGGTGAAGTCAGGCAGGGAGATGAAATCCAAGCCTTTGGTCGGGTTGTTTTTCACATAGTTGGCAATGACTGCGCTGTCGCTGACTACGGAATCCAAACCGCCGTTTTCCAATTCTTTGATAATCAGGGGAACGCTTTCAAAGCGGGCGATTTTCGGATTGTCGTTGCCCAAGAGTTTGGAAACGGAGAAGTCGCCGGTGTAGCCGGTTACCACGCCGACTTTGGCCATGTTTTTCAGGTCTTCGGAAGAAGATACTTTTTTGCCTTTCGGAACGAGGACGACTTGGGTAATTTCAAAGTATGGGTCGCTGAAGAGCATGCTTTGTTTGCGGTCGTCAGTGATGGTTACGCCGGACATAACGATGTCCACGTCGCCGTTGTTCAGCGAAGGGAAGAGGCTTTCCCATGGCTGGTGTTTGAATTCGACTTTGAAGTTGCCGGCTTTGGCCATGGCATTCATCAAGTCAACGTCAAAACCTTCCACTTTGCCGGCAGAATCCAAAGATTCAAATGGGGCAAACTCGGCGTTAGAGCCGACACGGTACACTTTATCGGCAGGAGCAGAGGCATTGTTGCTTTGACCGCCGCAGGCAGTCAGGGCAAGGGCGGAACAAGCGAGGGCAGTGGCCAGCCATTTTTTCATGTTCATGATATGTGCTTTCTTAATAAAATGTTAACGGATAAAATCTTAGTTTAGCATAATTTTGTGAACAAACTAGCCGAAATCAGTGGTCTTTTTCTCGGAAAAATGCGTAGGTTACGTCATGGAAAAGGTCGGTGTGCGGGCTGTCTTCATAGCTCAATTCCGCCAACGCGTCTTCAAAGGCAAGCTGGATGGATTCTACGGCATCGTTGGCCATGTCAGAGGGCAGGGAGCGGATAAGGCCTTTGAGGGCGGTGGCGAGGACGTGGTTTTGCATACGCAAAGCGTCGTTGGCCTCTTCCAGATATTCGAGGCGTTGTTCGATGCTGCTCATGATGTATCCTTGAGTATTAAATAAAATAGTGATTATATAGCGAATTAATATTAAAATGTGACGCTTGCGCCGGCTTGCCGGATATGTCCAACCATCGGCCGTATTTCAAGTGATTTTAGGTTTGAATGCGGCTCACAATAAAAATGAAAAAACGAGATTATTATGGAAAACAACCGTCTTGACCCCACAGCCCTCGAGGAAGAAGATCTGAATTGGGAAAAACGCTTGGAAAGATTGCGTCAGGCACGACAATTCAATACTGCGCCGACTCATGCGCCATTGGTCAAAAAATCGGACGACGCTGTCGATGTTGCGCCCAAAACCGCGTCTAAAAAAGAATATAAATTAGATGCGGACAATCGTGAAAAAGTATTGGAAGAATATTTGTACCGCTGGCAGTTGGAACACAATACTGCCCTTGCAGACGATGGCGAAGCAGTGGAAACCGATGCGATGGTGGTTTTGCAGGACAACTGGTTGAGCGCGCAATCGGCATTGCAGGCCGCGGCTTCAGAGCGTCATATTGAATCCACCCGCACTGTCAGACTGAATCCGAAATCAGGTGCCGTAGATTTTGATGCGCCTGAAGTGGAAGAAACTGAAAAACCGGAAAATGATGATGCGCAAGCGGCTGAAGAGGCGGTTTCAGACGGCCTTGAAAAAGAACCGGCCATCAATGTCCATATCAATGTATTGAACCCGCAGGCGATTGGCCGTCGGGAAGTATTCTGTGTTTCTGAAAAGGATTTGACCGAGCGTCTGATTAAGCGTTTGCGTCCCCATGTGGCCGATGCGGTCAACGGCATGATTCGGATTGCCGTGCAAAAACAAATGGCCTTGTTCACTTACCAGTTGCAGCAAATGCTGAACGAGCAGGCGCCTGGCTTGGTGGAGGATGTATTGGAACACAACGTCAAACGTATTTTGGACGATATGAAGACTGAAATGAAATACCGCCGTTGAGTATCCTGGCCGTCTGAAAAGTTTCAGACGGCCTTTGGCGTAAAATTCCCTTAAAATTTTACGAAACGTGTATAATAGCGGCTCACGTTTTCGTGATAAATATCCTTTCTAAATAGTTGATATGCCCGATGCAGAATCGGGCATTTTTTTTGAGATTGTTATGAATAAAAATAAAATCATTGTATTGCTGATTGCTTTGGTTGCCGTATTTGCCTATAACAAAATGCAAAACAATCAGCCGGTACAATCGCAGAATCAGCAGAAAATAGAAGCTGTTCAAAAACAAAATAATGTGGGTAAAAAGAATGCCGATGCGGCTCAGCAGCAAATCGGTTCGGGCAAAGAATCAGCCGAAGCGGTTTTGAAACAGGCGTTTGAAAACGAGCAAAGCGATATTCAGGTTGAGGGCGAGGGCACGGTATGGAAAACCCTGCCGGATGACAACAAAGGCACGCGCCACCAACGCTTTATCTTGAAGCTCTCCAGCGGTCAGACGCTTTTGGTGGCACACAATATCGACCTTGCCGATAAGATTAAGGGTTTGAAAAAAGGCGATAAAGTAGCGTTTTACGGCGAATACGAATGGTCGGAGCAGGGCGGCGTTATCCATTGGACGCACCATGACCCGTCAGCCCGGCATACTGACGGCTGGTTGAAACACGACGGCCGCCTTTATCAGTAAAAACGGTTTTCCTGTTTTTTCAGACGGTCCGAAACACGGCCTTCGGCTTGAAAGATAGTAGAAATCGGCGCAAAATGTTAACAAGTTAAACAGACGGAAAAATATTGTTCCGTCCATTGGAATACACAGTAGATTGGAAAATAAATGAACAAAAAACTTCATCCGCAAACGCTGGCCATCCGGGGCGGCAAAGAGCAAACCGAATATCGCGAACACAATCAGGCGCTGTTTTTGACCAGCAGCTTCATGTGGGAAAGCGCGCAACATGCGGCAGATTTGTTTTCCAAAAAAATTAAAGGCTTTACCTATACCCGTACAGCCAATCCGACTACTGCCGCTTTTGAAAAACGCATTGCCGCATTGGAAGGCGCAGAGCGCGCGGTAGCCACTTCGACCGGTATGTCCGCGATTCAGGCAGCGTTTTTTACCTTCTTGCAAGCCGGTGATCATGTTATTTCCAGCCGCAGCCTGTTTGGTACAACTGTCGGTTTCATCAATAACATCGTTACCAAGTTCGGCATCGAAGTCAGCCATGTATCGCCGGTTGATGTGGATGAATGGAAAGCTGCCATCAAGCCCAATACCAAACTGTTTTTCTTGGAAACGCCGTCCAACCCTTTGGGCGAAGTTGCCGATTTGGAAGCTTTAGCTGAACTGGCACACCGCATCGGCGCGCTTTTGGTGGTGGACAACAGTCTCTTGTCGCCAGCCGGTTCGCAACCTTTGAAACACGGTGCGGATATTTCCGTGTCTTCCGCAACCAAAGCCATTGATGGCCACGGCCGCGTGATGGGTGGCGTGTTGGCCGGTTCGGATGAATTGATGACGCAAGTAGCCATGTATTGCAACTCTTGCGGTTTGGCGATGTCTCCGTTTAACGCATGGCAGCTGTTGAGCGGCGTGGAAACCTTGTCGCTGCGTATGGAAAAACAATACGACAATGCGCTGAAAATTGCACAATGGTTGAAAGAGCAGCTGCAAGTCCAAGCTGTGTACTACACCGGTTTGCCCGACCATCCGCAAGCCGAACTGATCCGCAAACAGCAAAATGGCGGCGGTATTGTGGTAGGTTTTGAAGTCGCAGACCAAGAAACGGCATGGAAAATCGTGGACGGCGTAGAGCTCTTTTCCCGTACTGCCAACCTCGGCGATGTGCGCTCGACCATCACCCATCCGTGGACAACCACGCACGGCCGGATGCAGCCTGAAGAAAAACTCGCCGCGAATATCCGCCCGGGCTTGATCCGCCTCTCTGTCGGTTTGGAACACATCGACGATTTGATTGATGATTTGCAACAAGCATTGAACAAATAATCTAAAAACAAATTTCAGACGGCCTTAAATTTTAATAGGCCGTCTGAAAGCAATTAAACACACATCTTAAGAATAAAAGGAAAAAAATAATGTCTGAAGCAGAATTCGCCTCATGGGCAATGAAAATCCTACTGAGTGGCCTGATTATCTTTTTGGGCTTTATCGTTTGGAACTTGGGTAAAGAATCCAAAGCCGGCAAATTCGGCATTGCCATGCTCTTCTTGGTTTTGGGCTTGGGTGTGTTTGGGTTCGTATTTAAAGAATTGCTGATTAGCTTTTTGGTATTGCCGAAGTAGGCAGGAAGTTTATTGATAGAACAAGGCCGTCTGAAAAAATGTTCAGACGGCCTTTTGATTTGATGTTTTAAATTACGCCCAATTCTTGCAAGCCGCGCAAGACGCCGTCTTCATCAACACTTGGGCAGACGAATTGTGCGGCAGATTTGGCAGCGTCTTCGCCATTGCCCATGGCAACACCAAAGCCGACGGTTGACAGCATTTCCAAGTCGTTGAAGCTGTCGCCGAATGCCATCACTTTGTTCATATCAATCCCCAGTTTTTCCACTGCGTGGGCGATGCCCCGTGCTTTTGAACCTTCTTTGCGCAGCAGGTCCACAGCATATTCATGCCAGCGGACGGATTTGAAGCCGTGTTGCTGGGTTAGCGGTTGCAGGATTTTTTCTTCTTCCTTATCCACAAAGACCAACATTTGATAAACAGGTTGTTTGCGGAAATATTCTTTGTCAGTCAGGAAGTTGGGCAGGATATGCGATAAGCCTTCGACAACGCGTGGCGAATGGGAGGAAACGGCAATTTCTTGGTTGTTGACAAAGGCGTAGTCTATTTTGTGTTGTTCAAGCAGGTTGATGGCGGTTTCGATGTCGGCAATGTCCAAGGGGTAGCTTTGCAGAGGTTCGCCGCGAAAGGAAATATATTGGCCGTTGATGGTAACGAGCATGTCGATACCGCATTCTTGAATCAAGGCTTTGACTTTGGCGGGAATGGCGGCTTTCGGACGGCCGGTGGCAATGGCAGTTAAAATGCCTTTGGCTTTCAATGCGCGCATGGCTTGGGCAACCGAAGGACGCAGGGTATCCGTGTATTTGCGGTAGAGGGTGTCGTCGATGTCAAAGAAGATGATTTCAGGATTGTTCATGGTTTACTCATCGGGCTGGGTATACACAGCTTTCATTGAAAATTGTGTGAACAGCTTGTGTATAAATTGGTTTAGTATTTGATTGCTATTATAAAAATAAGTTCTGATTAAAATTTAGGCAGAGTTTTATTTTGAGAATAAAGCGGAAAGTTATTCACAATAGGCCGTCTGAAAATTTGGTTTTCAGACGGCCTTGTTTTAAGCAATCAAACGGATATTTTCTTTGTCTTGTCTGAATTTGTTTTTAATCACGAGAGGCAGGCTGCTGTCGAAATACCAGCTTCCATCAGGCAATGCCAATGCGCCGCCGGCGCAGAGCAGGGTAATGCTGTTTCCGGTCAGGGGGTCGGTTTCGGTAATTTCAATTTCGTGCGCTTTGCCCCAATCAGTTACGGGGAGTAGGGCAGCAAGCTCGGTAATGCGTTGGTTTTGATGTTTGATGCCGTTTGGCTGGCGGCAGTTGCCATTGCATTTTCCGACAGCCTCAACAGGGCAGGGTTCGCCCTTTGCGTAGCCGGTCGGCAAAATATTGAGCGAATCTGGGCAGAGTCTGTGTTCTTGCGACCATTGCGTCAAAGCGCGTTTGGCTGCTTTTTTGTGGGCAAACAAACCGTAAGGACGCCAGTTTCTGGTGCCGCTGTTTAACAAGACAATGCGTGCTTGAAGGCCGCCGTGTTCGTCAGCGATAAAGCGGACGGTAGAAAACGATGTGGACTTTTCAGACGGCATCAGTTGGTATTCCTGCATAGTCTGGGCTTTGAGCCATAATGTATGGAGCTGCCCGACTGCCGGAATAAAACGGATGGAGGCTGCGGCTTTGATGTGCGGCGGCAGTTTTTTGCTGTGCAGCAGGGTAGCGGTTTCACTGTATGTGCGTTCATGTGCTTCAATGGCTTGGGCTTTGCCGAAATAGTCAAACCAAACCAATACGCCGTAACTGTCGGGCAGGGCATAGAGCTGTTGGGCAAGCGAATCAGGCAGCCAAGTGGGCAACATTTTCGGATTCATCAATACACGGACATGTTCGTCCCATTGTTGATGATTTTTTTCTGTCAGACTTAATTCGAGATAATCACACAATGCGGCCACATCGGTCATGGCGCGGTGGCGGTTGGCCGTCTGAATGCCGGTGCGTTCGATAATGCTGTCGAGGCTGTGTTTGTAAAACTCAGGATACAGGCGGCGCGACAGTTGAACCGTACAGAGCGAGGGAGCGGCAAAGTCAGTATGGATACGGGCAAACTCGTGGCGCAGGAAGGTGTAGTCAAAGCGGCTGTTGTGGGCAACAACCACTGCACCTTGCAGCAGCGGCAACAAATCGCCTGCAATATCGGCAAAGACAGGCGCGTTTTTTACCGTTTCATCATGAATTCCGGTCAGCCTGGCAACAAATTCGGGAATGCTGCGGCAAGGATTGACCAATTGCTCGTAATGTGAGGCGCGTCCTTGCTCAAAGCGAACAAGGGCGACTTCCGTTATCCTGTCTTGATAGAAATTTCCACCGGTCGTCTCCAAATCCACCACGACCACAGGCCGTCCCAAACGGGAAAATGCTTCGGATAAGAGCGGCCAGCGTGCGAAATCTGACATTTTATTCTCTGTAAATTCAATAGCAAATGCGCATTTTACACGCTGTCTGCAAGTTTTCCAAATAAAACGCTTGACAATAAATAGCCCTCTCTTTATAATTCGAATCTTTCTTGATGCACCCGTAGCTCAGTTGGATAGAGTATCTGGCTACGAACCAGAGGGTCGGGCGTTCGAATCGCTCCGGGTGCGCCACAGAAAATCTCCGCGCCCATCGTCTAGCGGTTAGGACATCGCCCTTTCACGGCGGTAACCGGGGTTCGATTCCCCGTGGGCGTGCCAGTTACTTTAAAATAAGCCATCACTAAAGAATAGTGATGGCTTATTTTTTTACATTTATTTTTACATTTATAAGTTTATAGTTATTTAATTTTTTAAATAGCTTTCTTAGTTGTTCAGACGTCCTTTGCCTATCCTTCTACCCAAAGCATCGTAGGTGTAGGCCCAAGTCTCTTTTGTGCCGTCTTTTTTGAAGATTCCGGCTTTGACCAGTTAGTCATGCAGATCGCAGAAGTAGTTCTGTACTTCGCCGTCGGCCAGTTCACGGTGGATCAGGTTGCCGAAGTGGTCGTAGTAATAGTTGCTGCCGTTGTATTCTTTAAGGGGGTTGTCCGGTATATGAGGGACGATTTGTTGAATTAGGTTCAATTTTTTGGGGAAAGATAGATTGGCCCATTAGGGCTTGCCTCTATTCCAGTACTATCTTCTCTTTCTGGTTTTCAGGTGCCGAAAGAGTCAAGCTACTGGTGTAAATTCACGATTAGACAACTGCAGAAGAAAGCAGCCAACAGACACACTACCTCCTCTGTAATCAAATTGGTATCCCAAGAGGGATGACCGACTGTGAAGATAACCTCTGGTTTGGGAATTATTACGACTGGGGCAAACTAAAAAGAGAAATGGATATATCTGGAACTGCTCGCTAACCATTTCGATTATGCATTACAACTTTTTCAGGTATTATGAGCTATGGCATTAAGGTTGTCTTAAAACATTCCTTCCAGACAAACTTAATGCTCTGTTAAGATATTATCTTCACATTATTGGGTAAATAATATCTTCTTAACAGGGCAAAAAATAGTCATAATTTTTTGTGTCCAATTTCTTAAATAAGTAAGATTAATTTTTGAAACTTTATTTGATATCAAATATTCTCCATGGAATGAGTCCTGTTCGATAATGTGCCCCTTAGGAAGTTTCCAACATTTTCTTAATCCTCCTCCAGAAGTTTTAGATTTGTAACGATAGTCCGCTAAATCTTATTAATTAATTGATATTTATCAATATTTTTAATTCGTCTGGTAGTTTGGCACCATTTATATATGCCTTTTTAGCCCAAAATATGGCTTTTTCTTTATTGCCTTGTGTGAAAAATAAATCGGCTAAATTGGATTGGGCAATTGGATGTCCATTTTTTGCCGCTATCTCTAGCCATTTAAATTCCAAATCTTGATCTAAAGATACAAACATATGGTATTGATATAATTTGAATGCTGAGTTTTTATCTCCATTAGTGGCGTTCTTTTCGAGAATTTGAATTTCTTCATCTGGAATCCAATAAGTACTACCTGTTGATATGAAGTCAGTCATTTTCTCATTTCTTTCCGGATGTTGTTTACATGATATTAAAGGGGTTAATAACAAAAATAAAATTAAGAAATTTTTCAGTATTTCCATAGTTAGCATGTTCCTTACTTATTTTTTACTTTGAGGAGTAAAGCTTCTCATGGTGCCTGGTTTGCTTGTATCTTGCGAGCGATCAGCCTTCATTCCCATCGGTGTTAATTCCCCGTTACTTGAAAACCAAAGATATTCATTTGGTGCTTTAACTGTAGTATTTAATTCATTAGCAAGTTGTTGTCCAAGAGGGTTTGCTCCTTTTCCTGTATTACAGGATAAAATCTCAACCGTCATACCTGATTTATAGTTAGGATTTTTTTTAATTCTCGCTGCTAATTTTTTAGCATCTAATCTTTCACCTGTAGCTCCATCTACCATCAATGAAGGATTACCATGCCCTCCTACTTGGAAAGTATTCGGTTTATTGGCAACTTTATGAGCGTAAGAGTGTATGTCTTCATTACTTAGGAATAAATTCATATCAACTCCAGCTAAACCTAACCAATCGACCCATACTTGGGTATTAGGTGCAAATTGATAAAGATTATCCCCCCATCAACCCTATCGGATAGCGACGACGCCATCGCTTAATTAAAAATCCTGCCTTAAGATCGGCAGGATTTGAAAATAGCTTTCACATTATGAAATAAAACAGCACTTCATTTTTCTCAAAAAATCGTCTTATTTATCTCGGCACGCTTCAGTTTACAGCATATTCTTGAGATATATTTGTTAATATAAAGTTAAATTCTTTTCTGTGCTTTTATATATATCT
>NZ_KV814808.1:121312-123395 GCF_001814095.1 Neisseria sp. HMSC068C12
TGTGCTTTTATATATATCTGTATAGAAATAAATTCTATTACCTTTTATCTCTTTCAGATAAACCAAGTCTTCGATACCCCCAATATACTCAATTGATAAATCATCTAAATTTAATGTTGCAAGCCTAAATCCAACAACGCAAAATCGTCTAATGAAAACTGGAATATATATTTTTCTATTGAAATACAATAAAGGCCCTCCAAACCCCTGTTCTTTAATAATAACTTGACCGTTAATGGATAGACTTCCAACTAAGGGAGAACCTTGATTTACTTCCATCAAATCAAGGTAACTGACTTCCCATTTGTCAAACAAAGATTTTTCTTGAAAGTCCAAAGGAGTTTCATTCAAAGTTTTTAATTTAGACATTTTTATATTTTTCTTGTCAAAGAATTGAAATCTTCTTCTAATTCTACAAGGAGTTTACCAACTTCATTATTAAATGGCCAAGAATCAATTACTATCCGAGACAATAAAAATTCTTTTCCTTTTTTTTGTTGAAAAATACTTTCTGAATTTAGATAATTAATCATGTCATATAGTTCATTTTTTATAGAAATCAACTGCTGTTTATTTGTATAACTATATTCATCACAATTATTAATCATTTTATCAATTTCGACTAAAACTATATTAATCTTTTTTATAAATTGCTCCTGATTCATTGTCTTATTAACCTTTCTAAGTCATTAATATATTTTTGTGTTTGTCCACCAGGCAACCCCAAACCTTGAGGTGCAGCTTTACCTTCAATAATAGTTGTTCCTGGTTTCACTTTAAATTGAGCAATATTAGTCATGTGGTTCCATTTTGGTTTGACTGCGAGGCTACTTCTGGTAGCAGGGAATGTTTCAAATAAATAACGACCTTTAGCTTGAGCATTTATTCCGTCAAAGTACCTTAATCCATATTCACTAGTTCCTGCCGAACGTACTTTAATCGTTTCTCTATCAAAAGATTCTAAAATTTGTTTCCTATATTTTCTTGGAACTCCTTGTGATTTTAAATATTTAGATGCTTCTTTTACACCTTGATATGGATTTGGTGTTTTCGATCTTGATGAGCATTTGCTTAAACCAAGAGGGTCAACCCAGTCCTGAGCATTCGGCGCAAACTGATACAGATTGTCTCCGCCTGAAAGCCCAATCGGATCCTGATTCACAAACCGCCCGATGTTCGGTTCGTAATACCTGAAGAAATTGTAATGCAGCCCCGTCTCACGGTCGCAATACTGGTTTTGCAGGCGGAAGGGTTGGTGAGCAGTTCCCGTTACGTTCGTTTCGCTCCTCAGTTTGCCCCAACCGTAATAATCGCCGAACCAAACCAGATTGCCGTCCTTATCGGTCATCTCTCTCGGGATGCCGATTTGGTCGCAGTGGAAGTAGTGGATTTGTTGTCTGCTTTCGCCGTCTTCGGTTGTCCAATTGCGGACCTGCGCCAGCGGTTCGTAGGAGTCTTGGTCGGTGTAGAGATAGGTATACCTGCCGTCCGGGTGGACTTCCTGCAGCAAATGGCTGCCGTCCCAAACGAATCCGGTTTCTTCTTCGAGGCCGTCTGAAACTTCTTCGTTTTTCAGACGGCCTTTGCCTATCCTTCTGCCCAAGGCATCGTAGGTGTAGGCCCAAGTTTCTTTGCTGCCGTCTTTTTTGAAGATTTCGGCTTTAACCAGTTGGTCATGCAGATCGTAGAAGTAGTTCTGCACTTCGCCGTCGGCCAGCTCGCGGTGGATCAGGTTGCCGAAGCCGTCGTAGTAATAGCTGCTGCCGTTGTATTCTTTAAGACGGTTGTCTTGAACGGTAGGGCTGTTGTGATCGGACAGGATATTGTGCGCAGGGTCGAAGGCGAACCGTTCGCTGCCGGCTTTGGTGATTCGACCGAGTCTGTCGAACTCGAAATGCGTCGTGCCCGTCCGTTGGTCGGTACTGTGGACCAGGTTGCCGGTACGGTCGTAGCCGTAGCTGCGTTTGACGGCGGTTTGACCATAGCCCGCCGCTACTTTGTTTTTGCCTTTGCCGCCTTCGGTCAATTCATTGAGTGCGGCAATTTGCCTTTTCAGACGGCCTAAGGGATCGAGTTCGTAACG
>NZ_KV814809.1:0-2409 GCF_001814095.1 Neisseria sp. HMSC068C12
TTGAATACGACAAACTGGGCCGGATTACCAAAGCGGATAGCGAAGTATTCGCCTTCGACCCCGCACACAATATCCTGTCCGACAACAACAGCCCTACCGTCCCCGACAACCGCCTACAAACCTACAACGGCAGCAGCTATTACTACGACGACCTCGGCAACCTGATCCACCGCGAACTGGCCGACGGCGAAGTGCAGAACTATTTCTACGATCTGCACGACCAACTGGTTAAAGCCGAAATCTTCAAAAAAGACGGCACGAAAGAGACTTGGGCCTACACCTACGACGCCTTGGGCAGAAGGATAGGCAAAGGCCGTCTGAAAAACGAAGAAGTTTCAGAAACGTCATTCCCGCATGATTTAGGCGGGAACGGCCTCGAAAACCAAACCCGCTTCGTTTGGGACGGCAGCCACCTCTTGCAGGAAGTCCACCCTGACGGCAGGTATACCTATCTCTACACCGATCCCGACAGCTACGAACCCTTGGCGCAGGTATGCAACTGGACCAACGAAGATGGTGAAAGCAAACAGCAAACCCACTACTTCCACTGCGACCAAATCGGTATCCCGAGAGAGATGACCGATAAGGACGGCAACCTCTTATGGTTCGGCAACTACACCGGCTGGGGTCGTCTGAAAGAGGAAACCAAGGTAACGTATAACGCATACCAACCCTTCCGATTGCAAAACCAGTACGCTGACCGTGAGACAGGGCTGCATTACAACTTCTTCAGGTATTATGAGCCTGATGCGGGTCGGTTTGTGAATCAGGATCCGATTGGATTGGCTGGTGGTAGTAACCTCTATTGGGCTTTACAAAACAGTCAAATGTGGGCTGACCCATTAGGGTTAAGTTCTAAAAAATCGCCTGGAACATGTAATGATCCATGTGCAGGACAAGATCCTGCCGGTGAAGCGGCTGGCTGGCAAGGAAGTAAGGACTATCCAGGTGTGGATAATTGGAAAAATGTTGTCCTAGAAAAAGGGACAATATTGTTTACACTGTATCCACATGGGCCGGCAGGTATGGCTTCTGCCCCTGGGAATTATTTTGTTCGAGGATACGCTGTACGTTCTGCAAGAGGAAATGCCAGAGCATTTAACGATTCTGTACAGGTGAGACATAGTGGAAATGCTAATGCCGCACGTGACATGAGAAAACAATTACATATATTTGTAGTAGAAGAAGATATTTGCGTAGGAAAATCAAAAGCAAAAGCAAATAAAAAATATGGCGATGGGGGAGCAACCCAATATTATATTCGAGATATAGATAAACCGAAATTAACAAGTACTGGCAAACTTCGATCTTTTAGGAGGTAAAATTACATATGAATCAAATTAAATTATTTATACAACAAAAAAACATTGTCATCAATAATCTCTCCTTAAACTTTAATGATATTAAAGACATTAAAGAAAAAACTAAATTAATAAATTTTAAAAATATACAAGAAGGTATTTATTTATTTCAAGAAAATATTTATTACCTTGGAGAAGAAGGAAAAATATTTATTGACATATACAAAAAAGAAATTGATATCTTATTCAATGACTATTTTTATTTAACTAAAAACATCTTAGAATCAAAAATTATTCAAAATTTTCTTAATTTATATCCTTCTTTAAAATCATATTGTGTACTAAAAAGTGCTCCAGTACTCGAATTTAAAGGACCTGAATTGGCATGGAATTCCCTTTTGTTCATCTATGACTCCAAACAGGCGTCAATAAGGCTGAATATTTCATTCTAAAATACTACAGTAAAATAATAAGAAGTATTTATGAAACAACCATACGAAATACACTCAGATTTTTTTAAGAAAATGATTGCTTCAGGCTGGTATGAGAATAGAGAAATTATTTTAGATTCTCTACCCCACCATTTAGAGGAGTTACCTGATAATGTAAAAAAATTTCTAAGAGAAATATGGTATTTAACAATTAGCTATGACGCTTATTATCGTAGTAATGGACGCATCTTTCTATCTACGGTACTGCATAACTTTGGGGAAACTACAAATACCTTAGTTGACTATTCGATAGATGATGAGGATTATATTTTTTATCAAAAATCTATTGGCAAAAAATTAAGAAATTTCGGCTTTGCAGATAACCGAGAAATCCTTATTGATTAACTGGGAAGAATTTATTTTATTCCTGATTCTGGAAATTTATATTATTTGGGAGGTAAATTTTATGAGGGATTATATAATTTAATATTTAGAACTGGAAATTCATTTATCGTAGAGGAGGATGGGGAACTTTTTGTAGAATCAGAAGTAGGTATTTCACCAGGAAATATGAATATTAGAGATACTGAGTAAACATAGGTTTTCCCAAGCTCTAACGCCCCGTAAGGTCGTCTCCCCCTCCTTTCAGACGACCCCATCCCCCCAACAGGAGCACC
>NZ_KV814810.1:0-207 GCF_001814095.1 Neisseria sp. HMSC068C12
GCGCTACCGCTTTGCCTACGACATCCTCGACCGACTGATTGCTGAAAGCGGTTTCGACCATAAGCTCACCGGCTACCGCTACAATGCCGGCAACGAACTGATTGAACAGCGCGAATTCGGCGACGACGCTACCCTCGCCGCCAAACTGATGGCGCAGCTGGGCGGACAACCCGTCCCCAAAAAAGAAGCCGCCCCGCTTTCAGACGG
>NZ_KV814811.1:0-567 GCF_001814095.1 Neisseria sp. HMSC068C12
TCCCCAAAAAAGAAGCCGCCCCGCTTTCAGACGGCCTCGACGGCCAAACCCCGTTGCGGATTACCGAGTTCAAACGCGACGTATTGGGACGCTTAATCCATACCCTCGCCCGCAACAACGACAAGGTTCAGGAAACCGTTTACCAATACGACCTGGACGGCAACCTCGTCCGTGCCGCCAACCGCCACAGCATTACCTGCTTCGACTACAACGGCAACGGCCAAATCATCGGCCAGCACCAATGGAGGGTACCGACTAAGGAAGAGAACGCCCGAAACGGATTGCCCGAAACCGACTGGCGCGATGCGCAATACGACATGCTGTACCTGCCCGTTACCGAAAGCATCCGCTACCACTACGACTTCAACGGCAACCGTACCGCCACCGTCCTGCCCGACGGCAGACAGATCAACTACCTGTATTACGGCAGCGGCCACCTGCACCAAATCAGCCTCGACGACGAAGTCATCTCCGACATCGAACGTGATCGGCTGCACCGCGAAATCTACCGCACACAGGGTAAACTCGCCAGCCGTTACGAACTCGATCCCTTAGGCCGTCTGAAAA
>NZ_KV814812.1:0-33958 GCF_001814095.1 Neisseria sp. HMSC068C12
ACGGGGTAGAAACCTGATCTAAAGGGAGGAAGCGGATAAAGAAATAGGACGTGCTCAGGCACGTCCTTTAGGGAGAGGGGCTATTCGCTCCAGCTGACCCAGCCCAGCATCCAAGTAAGGAGAATCAGACCACCAAATACAATACGGTAGTAGGCAAAAGGTACATAGTTTTTACTGGAGATAAATTTCAGCAAAGCTTTTACTGCCAATAGACCGGCGATAAATGCTGCGATAAAACCGATGGCAATTTGTCCGACATCTTGTAAGGTAAAGAGTTTGTAGTTTTTTAAGATGTCGTAACCTGTTGCCGCAATCATCATTGGTACAGCAAGGAAGAATGAAAATTCGGTAGCCGTTTTACGTTCTAATCCCCACAGCATACCGCCCATGATGGTGCTGCCTGAACGTGATGTCCCAGGGATAAGGGCACAAATTTGGGCGCATCCTACAACAAATGCGTCGATTGGGCGCATATCGTCTACATGATTGACTTTAGGTTTGGCTGTTGTTTGGCGTTTTTCAACCCATAAAATGAAGAAACCACCGAGTACTAGCATAGTAGCAACAGTAATGGGGTTGAAAAGATGCAATTTAATTTGTTTACTGAATAAGAGGCCAACAATCGCAGCGGGGATGAACGCGATAAATAAATTCAGCACAAAGCGATTGGCTGTTCGCTCTTTGCCTAGTCCTTTTATGATATGGGTAAATCGTTGGCGATATTCGAATACGACGGCTAATACGGCACCGAGCTGGATGGCAATTTCGAATACTTTTCCGTTGCTTTGGAAATTCATTAAGTCGCCAAATACAATCAAGTGACCGGTACTTGAAATAGGGAGGAACTCGGTTAAACCTTCGATAATACCGAGAATAAGTGCTTTAAATAAAATCAAAATGTCCATAAGTTTTCAGACGGCCTTGAGGCCGTCTTTCTTTTGTTGAATAGTTAAAGTGGTTTTGAGGATTGTTCGCGGCGGACTTTGACGATGAGCTCGTCTATGGTTTTCATACCGACTTTCCAGTCGCTACCATTGAAATTGACTTTGTATTTACCACCGACGATGACAGTTGGTGTGTTTTCAATTCGATAAGTTTCCGTCAATTGCTGCATTTTTGCAGCAGCCGACGCGGCAGCAGGGCTATTGTAGGTTTGAAGTAGTTTTTGACTGTCAAAACTTGTCTGTTTGCCGACCCATGATCGGAATACATTTGCATCAGCCAAGTTAATCTTCTGTTCGTAAACAGCTTTGAAGATGACTGGATTGGCCTGATATTTTAAACCTGAAAGATTGACGGCAGCGGCTACTTTGGCCAAGCCTAACATTTCAGGCATCCAAACGACGTGTTCTGTCCGTAAGGAAACATCTTTGGCAAAGGTTTTGCTGTGTTGCAACAAAACTGGATCGAGATGGTAACAATGGACGCAGAAGTAGCCGAAAAATTCTAGCACTTCAATTTTTCCGGCTTGCTGCTGCGGGATAGGGCGATTAAGAACGGTATAGTCCACGCCTTCGGTAGCAGCCTGCGCACTCAGACTGAGCAGGCTCAGGCTGAGTGCGGCAATAGTTTGTTTCATACGCTGCTTCATCAGTGATTCCATTATTTGGTAGAACGAATCAAGCTGTTGATATTATGGCCTTGCAGGTTTTTTTGCAGTTTCACAGCGGCTTCCTGCGGCATGGTGTTACTTTGAACTCGATAAATGGTTTTGTCGCCGTTTTGCGATTCAACCACTTTGGAAGACACACCTAAAATAGCCAATTTTGCACGTTGTGAATCTGCGCTGGAGCGGTCTGCATATGAACCAAGTTGCAGGAATGCCTTTTTACCGCTGTTGGCAGCTGCTTCGGCTTTTTCTGCCGATTGTTTGCCAGTGGCGTTGCTGCTTTCTTTTGTTGCAGAGGCATTTGCAGCTTTGCGTGCTTTTTCGATGCTGCCGCTGTTGAGGATTTGCTCAGGTGTCGGCTTGTTTTGTTTCTTGGCTTCGGCCGCTTTTTTCTCAGCCAATTTGCGCTCGGCACGCTCTTTTTGTTTGTCGGTCAGTTGGTCGGCCACTTTTTTGTCTTTTGCAGTTTTATCGGCAGCTTCTTTTTCAGCTTTGGCTTTTTCTGCGCGTTTTTTTTCTAATTCGGCTTTTTTCTCGGCCAGTTTTTTCTTAGCGGCTTCTTTTTCTGCTTCCGCTTTTGCGGCTTTTTCTTTGGCTTCACGTTCGGCTTTGTCGGCGGCAGTTTTGTCTGCTCTTTCTTTGGCTTCGCGTTCGGCTTTGTCGGAGGCGGCTTTTTCAGCTTTTTCCTTAGCTTCGCGTTCGGCTTTTTCTGCTTCAGCTTTATCCACTTTTTCTTTGGCCTCGCGATCGGCTTTTTCCTGAGCCTCTTTTTCTGCTTGTGCCGCTTTCTCTTCAGCTTCTTTGGCAGCCTTTTCAGCCGCTTCTTTTGCTTTGACTTCTTTCTCCGCAGCTTCTTTTTCAGCTTTGGCTTTTTCTTCATCTGCTTGGCTGGACGAGTTGTCGGTAGCAGGGCGTTTCTCTGCTTTGTCTTGAGGCTTCAGGATTTCAGGTTCTTCACTTTGTTTAGGCTGGGTCAGCTCTTTGAAAACGTTTTGGTTGCCTTGGTTCAGGAAGAACAAAATACCGGCAATAATACCTGTTGCCAGTATCAGGCCAAAAAAGAAACCGGCCAAGCCTTTGCCATATTGTGTAGATTTTTTCATGACTTACCTTGTAATAATGGGTTCAGACGGCCTGAAGGGAGACTGTCTGAGTTTGAATTCGATATTTTATCAATAACCGTTATGGACGGCAAAATCCTGATGCTTTGTTTACTCTAGTTTTACTTAAACATAAAGATTCAGGCCGTCTGAAAAGTTAGAGGGCACGACGGAAACCGATGGCTTTCATCACATGGGTTTTACTGACTTCTTCGTCGCCTGCCAAATCGGCCAGCGTACGGGCAACGCGCATGATGCGGTGGAAGCTTCGAGCGGAAAGGGACAGTTTTTCGAGCATGGTTCCCAAGGCTTCTTGCGCTTCTTTTTGGATAAGGGCTTTGCCATCGAGCTCGCTGACACTCAATTCGGCATTAACTTTGCCTTGTCGGCCGTATTGGATTTTACGCGCGGCGGTAACGCGTTTTAATACGGCGGCACTGGATTCGCCGGCTTCTTGTTGCATCAGCTCGGCAGCAGAAAGGCTGGGTACTTCGATGGTTAAATCAATGCGGTCGAGTAATGGCCCTGAAATTTTGCTGCGGTAACGGGCGATGCTTTCAGGCGTGCAGCGGCAAGGTTTGGACGGATGACCGAGATAGCCGCAAGGACAGGGATTCATGGCGGCGACGAGCTGGAACTTAGCCGGATAAACGGCTTGGCGTGCGGCGCGGGAAATATGGATTTCGCCGTTTTCCAAAGGTTCGCGCAATACTTCCAATACTTTACGGTCAAACTCGGGCAATTCGTCTAAAAACAACACACCATGGTGCGCCAATGAAATTTCACCCGGACGCGGGTCAGAACCGCCGCCGACCATGGCGGCCGAGCTGGCGCTGTGGTGGGGGCTGCGGAAAGGGCGGTTGCTGTCGAGTTGTTGCTGATGATTGGGCAGGAGCGAA
Organism: Neisseria sp. HMSC068C12; assembly: GCF_001814095.1. Lineage (NCBI taxonomy): Bacteria > Pseudomonadati > Pseudomonadota > Betaproteobacteria > Neisseriales > Neisseriaceae > Neisseria > Neisseria sp. HMSC068C12. Next base: position 3,609 of record NZ_KV814812.1, read on the forward strand.
CGCAATGCCCAGACTTCGACCAATTCGTCTTCGGTCAAAGGCGGAAGGATACCGGGCAAACGTTGCGAAAGCATGGATTTGCCCGTTCCCGGAGGGCCCATCATCAGCAGGCTGTGTCCGCCTGCTGCTGCGATTTCCAAGGCGAGGCGGGCGGTATGTTGGCCTTTGACATCGGCTAAGTCGGGTATTTTACTTTGTTCAGACGGCCTTTGTGGCAGTTTGCATTCGGTTTGTGTCAACGGTTCGATGCCGTTTAAATGGGCGGCCACTTCGCCCAAAGAACGCGCTCCATAAACCGCAATGCCGCACATGACGGCAGCCTGTTCGGCATTTTCTTGTGGCAAGACGAATGAGCGGCCGGCCTGCATTCCCTGCCATGCCATGGCCAGCGCGCCGCGTACGGGACGCAGCAGGCCGGACAGCGCCAATTCTCCGGCAAACTCATATTGCGCGAGCTTTTCAGGATTAATTTGTCCCGATGCGGCAAGAATGCCCAAGGCAATCGGTAAATCGAAACGGCCGGATTCTTTGGGGAGGTCGGCCGGTGCGAGGTTGACGGTAATTTTCTTGGCGGGGAAGTCGAAGCCGCTTTGGATGATGGCGGCACGTACGCGGTCGCGGCTTTCTTTGACTTCAGTATCGGGCAAACCGACGATATTGAAATGTGGCAAGCCGTTGGCAAGGTGGGCTTCCACTTCGACCAACGGCGCGTTCATACCGCTTAAGGCGCGGCTGTAAACCAAAGCAAGCGACATGTTTCAGACGGCCTTATTCGGCGGTTTCGGTTTGTTGTGTGATTTCGGCAACTGCTTCTTCGGCAGCGGCTTCGGCAGCTTTCAAAGCAGCTTCTTCAGGCTCTTGAGCGGCTTCGAGTTTGGCCAAACGGGCTTCCAATTCGGCCAGCTTGGTACGGGTTTTAATCAAAACCTGTTGTTGGATGTCGAATTCTTCTCGGGTTACCAAATCCATGCGGTTGAACGCGCTGCCGAGCATGGCTTTGACGTTTTTTTCCATGTCTTTGGCAGGGCTGTTGGCGATGGTTTCGCTGATTTTTGAGCTGACTTCTTCAAAAAGTTGTTTGCCGAACATAATCCGTATCCTTTATTCAGAATGTATATAGAAATTCAAGTGGCTATTGTATAAGGAAAAAGGCCGTCTGAAAACGGGAATTTTGAGACGGCTTTTGCTTCCTATCGTAAATATTCCGTGTCTTTTAACGCTCAACACGGGCTTCAAAAATAGGCATCAGCCATGCGCCGCCCGTGAAGCCTTTGCATGAACCGGTAGTGTGTTCCTCACTGCGGACAAACGTTTTACCGTCCCACACTGCGGCATTGCCCGACCAGCAATCACCTATGCCGCGGCCTTTGAAGCTGCCGCTGAGGGTGGCTGTTTTCTCATCGAATCCGCCGTGTCCGCCGTATGTCATTGGTGGCAGCACTTGTTCGATTTTGGTTAATTTTTTGTCGGCAATGGCATAGTAGCCGCTGGTTTGATAAGCACCGCCGATACAGACGGCCTCCACTAAAACTTGTTGTTTGTTGAGCGGATAAATATTCAGGCTGCGGTTCCAATCCATTTGCTCTTTATTGTGCAGGGCGTAACAGTAATTATCGTCGCCTTCAGAAACGCGGTTGCTGTTGCGCAGCAGCTTCATGACGGCGCTGTGGCGCGGTGTGTCTTGTTCCAGTATATCGCCTGCTGTTTTCGGCACGGCAACGGCGCGGATAACGGGTTTGGGCTGCGGGCTGAGGACTGCCTGACTGCTGTCGCCTTTGCGTATCAGCGCGGAAGGCGTGTTCAGACGGCCTTGGAATTCGTCCGCTTTCAACATTGCCGCCGCCGCGCCTTTGTCGGATAAATGCCATTCATATTTTCCAGAGCGGATGCTGATTTGGCTTTCTTTTTTCAATGCTTCGAGTAAGGCGTTGGTTTGCGCGCTGCTCAATTTGCCTTGGCCTTTTTTGTTCAACGCCAATTTGCCCAGTGATTTGCCGTTCAATACCAATTCGTTGCGGGTTGCAATGCCGTCGAGTTGTGATTCATCGTCGTTAAACGGCAGCAGGGAAACTTCGCCGGCAACGGCGGCATTCGCCCCTGCTTGTCGGGTAAACAGGATAGAAACCGGCGTTTCTGTTTCATCCGCTTGATATCCGGCAAGACGGCAGGTGCCGGTATTGTCGCAGGCAATGTCCCAGTCTTGGTAATTTTGATAAAAGCCTTGAGGCGGAGCAGCCAGTGCGGTGGCAGGTAAAACAGCCAGCAGCCATTTTTTCATGATGCATTCTTTCAAATTTATTTATGTAGATTCACACAGGCGGCATGGCAATCTAAAATTTGTTACGCTGTTTTGTGAAAATACGATGTGTCGTTCGTAAAGAGGTTTTGAATATTTAGATGTAAAAAAGGCCGTCTGAAATGCCTGTTCAGACGACCTTTATCGTCGTTTTATACGCCTGCGGCTGCTTTCAATGCGGCTGCTTTATCGGTACGCTCCCAAGTAAATTCAGGCTCCTCGCGGCCGAAGTGGCCGTAGGCGGCAGATTTGCTGTAAATCGGGCGCAAGAGGTCGAGCATTTGGACGATGCCTTTGGGGCGCAGGTCAAAATGTTTGCGAACCAAGGCAATTAGTTTTTCTTCGCTGATTTTGCCGGTGCCGAAAGTATCGATGGAAATCGAAGTCGGTTCGGCAACGCCGATGGCATAGGAAACTTGGATTTGGCATTGGGTTGCCAAACCAGCGGCAACGATGTTTTTCGCAACATAGCGGCAGGCGTAAGCAGCGGAACGGTCCACTTTGGACGGGTCTTTGCCGGAGAATGCGCCGCCGCCGTGCGGAGCTGCGCCGCCGTAGGTATCGACGATGATTTTACGGCCGGTCAGACCGCAGTCGCCTTGAGGGCCGCCGATGACGAAGCGGCCGGTCGGGTTGATCAGGTATTTGGTTTCGTCGGTCAGCATTTCAGACGGCAGAACCGGTTTGATGATGTGTTCGATCACGGCGTTTTTCAGCTCTTCGTAACCGATAGACGGATCGTGCTGGGTGGACAGGACGACGGTGTCAATGCGTTTTACTTTGCCGGTTTCGCTGTCGTAAACCACGGTCAGTTGCGCTTTGGCATCAGGACGCAGCCAAGGCAGGCGGCCGTCTTTGCGCAATTCGCTTTGGCGTTGCATCAGGCGGTGGCTGTAATAGATGGCAAACGGCATCAGGGTAGGGGTTTCGTCGCAGGCATAGCCGAACATCAAACCTTGATCGCCCGCGCCTTGGTTCAGGTCGATGCCTTCACCTTCGTTCACGCCTTGGGCGATGTCGGGGGATTGTTGGTCGTAGTACACGCCGACTGCGCAGCCGTTGGCGTCAAAGCCCAGCTCGGAGGAGTTGTAACCGATGCGTTTGATGGTTTCGCGTGCGACTTTGATGTAGTCCACTTGGGCGGTGGTAGTGATTTCGCCTGCCAATACGCACAAGCCTGTGTTGACCAGGGTTTCCGCGGCAACACGCGCTTTGGGGTCTTGCGCCAAGATGGCATCCAAAATCGCATCGGATACTTGGTCGGCAACTTTATCCGGATGGCCTTCGGATACCGATTCGGAAGTAAACAGATATTCGCTCATTGCTATTCTTTCATTAAAAACAGGCTGCTGTGTTTTCAGACGGCCTTTTATTTCGGACAGCGGAAATCATAACAAAAACTCCGCTTTTTCTCTATACAAGTGAGAAATATTCGCACTTGCCTGCTGTTTCGGAATCCTGTTGCACGTTTCTTACAGGCAAAAAAATTCCCGCATTAAGCGGGTTTGGATTGCTCTGGCGAGCCACATCGGTTTTTCAACCGTCCACCTTACCTTTCCGTTTGAAAAGCAGGTTGGCATGGAATTCCCAACTCTTAATGCAGGGCGGATATTAGCAGAAAAGCAGGTGTGCCGCAATATATTTGCCCGAAGTCTGTTTTGTTCAGACGGCCTGTTTCGTTTACAATCTGTCCACTTCATTTTGGTAAACCCTTATGCAAACGCTTGTTACCTTTGTTTTTAAATTTTTGGCCGCGCTGCCTTTGGCTTGGTTGCACAAATTAGGCAACCTGCTCGGCAGTTTGGGTTTCCGCGTGCTGTCGAAAGATCGCCGGCGTGTTTTCGAAAACATGAAACTTGCCGGATTGAACCCGACGGACGAGGCGGTGAAAAAAGTTTTTCGTGAAACGGCAAAAGGCGGCTTGGAATTGCCGGTGGCGTTTTTCAGACGGCCTGAGGAAATTGAAAACCTGTTTGTCAGTGTCAACGGTTGGGAACATGTTCAGACGGCCTTGAGCGCGGGCGAAGGTTTGCTGTTTATCACGCCGCACATCGGCAGCTATGATTTGGCGGGTCGTTACATCAGCCAGCAACTGCCGTTTCCGCTGACGGCGATGTACAAACCGCCTAAAATCAAGGCTTTTGATGCGGTGATGCAGGCAGGGCGCGTGCGCGGCAAGGGCAAGACTGCGCCGACCAGCATTCAGGGTGTCAAACAAATCATCAAGGCCCTGCGCGGCGGCGAAGCGACCATTGTGTTGCCGGACCATGTACCGTCTCCAGAGGAAGGGGGCGACGGCGTGTGGGTGGACTTTTTCGGCAAACCTGCCTACACCATGACGTTGGCGGGCAAGCTGGCGCAAGTCAAAGGCGTGAAGGCTTTGTTTTTCTGCGGCGAGCGTCTGCCCGACGGGAAAGGTTTTGTCTTGTACATCGAGCCTTTGCGCGGCGAGTTGAACGGCGATAAGGAGAACGATGCGCGCGTGATCAATGAAAATACCGAGTATTGGATACGCCGTTTTCCGGAACAATATTTGTTTATGTACAACCGCTACAAACATCCCGAAGGCGCGCCTTTCCCGCCGCCGGAAGTATAGGCTTGCCGAATGTAAAAAACCTGCTTGGATTCAAGCAGGTTTTGTATTTGGTCGGAATGAGAGGATTCGAACCTCCGACCCCTTCGTCCCGAACGAAGTGCGCTACCGGGCTGCGCTACATTCCGAATGTGGGGAATTATAGGATAGGAGAAGCCGGTTTGTACAGGGGGTCGATAAATAATTAATAATTGGCTGCCGATGGGTTTGTTTTGTTTTAGGCCGTCTGAAGCGATGTGTTTCAGACGGCCTGTGTTTTTGTTTGCCGCTTCTGCTGAAGCATTTGTCCTAATGGCATTATAATGTGGGCAATTGTTTTTTAGATTGTCTGCTATGTTTTATCTTTATCAGTCCGACCGTTTGGAAGCGCTTGCCGAAATGTGCGCGCATATTCATCAGGCCTTGCCTTTGGATGCGGTATTGGCGCAGGAAGAAGTGGTGGTGCAGAGCCAGGGAATGCGGCGGTATCTGAATGTGTTTTTTGCGCGCAAACTTGGCGTGGCGGCGAATTTGAAGTTCAGCCTGCCGGCTGGTTTGGCGTGGCAGCTGATGCGTAAATTGGTTCCCGATGTGCCGCCGCTCAGCCCGTTTTCGCCTGAGGTCATGCGTTGGCGTTTGCTGGATTTGTTCCGCAGCGAAGCGTTTCAGACGGCCCCGGAATACGAAAATGTGCGCTTGAAGCTGGAAAGTTATTTGCACAGCTCGGCATCGGCGGATTATCAGTTTGCCGGACAAATGGCGGATATTTTCGACCAATATTTGGTGTACCGGCCGGATTGGATTGATGCGTGGCAGACTGGGAAGCTGCTGGGCTTGGGCGATGATGAGGATTGGCAGGCGCGGTTGTGGCGTTATTTGGACGATGGCTGCCAATCGGCGCCGCACCGCGTGGCCTTGTGGGAAAAGCTGTTGGCGCAGTTGGATAAATCGGTCTTGCCGCAAAGGTTGTTTGTATTCGGCATTTCGACAATGGCGCCGATGTATCTGCAACTGCTGCACCAAATTTCCAAGCATTGCGATGTGTTTGTGTTTGCGCTCAACCCGAGCAGCCAATATTGGGGCGAGGTCATCGACGAGGCGCAGATTTTGAAAAGGGGCGATGAGGCGGATTTGTCGCAGGCAGGGCATCCGTTGTTGGCTTCTTTGGGCAAGCAGGGACGCGATTTCTTTGATTTTCTGTCGGAAGTGGAAACCGAGCAGGATATTCAGGTTTATGAAGAAGGAAAAGACGATACCTTGTTGCATTGCCTGCAAAACGATATCCAAAACTTGATCATGCCGTCTGAACGCTTATATCAACAGGAAGAAAGCGAGGCAGGCGCGCAGCAGGCTTGGGTTCAGGTTCACGATGCGGACGGCAATCCGGTGTGTGTCGAGCCGGACAAGCTGTTGAATGACGGCTCGGTCAAAATCGTCGCGGCACACAGTCCTTTGCGCGAACTGCAGATTTTGAAAGAAGAGCTGTCGCTGGTGTTGCAAAATAATCCTGACTGGCAGCCGCACGATATTGCCGTTTTGACGCCGAACATCGAGCCCTACAGCCCGTTTATCGAAGCTGTTTTTGGACAGGAGCAGGCCGGCAGCCAGGCTTTGCCGTATTCGATTTCGGATGTAAAACTCAGCCGCCGTCAGCCCTTGCTGTATGCTTTGGCGCAAACTTTGGATTTGCTGGAAAGCCGGTTTGAAGTGGACAAGGTTTTACCTTTGCTGGAAAGCCGGTTGGTGCTACAACGCTTCGGTTTGAGCGAGGAAGATGTGCCGCTGCTGCATGAGGCTGTTGCCGGATTGAATGTGCATTGGGGTTTGGACCAAACCATGCGCGAGGGTAAAGACAACCTCTTTACTTGGCAGCAGGCGGTAGAGCGTTTGGCCTTGGGCTGGATGCTGCCCGAAGGCGGCAACGGTATGTGGCAGGGCGTGAGCGCGTGGCATAGCAACGTCAACCAGTTGGACGTGTTCAGCGGTTTTGCCGAATTTATCCGTACTTTGGCCGATATGGCGGCGCAATGGCAAGAGCCTGCCGATGTGGAAGGCTGGGTGCAGCGTTGCCGCGATTTGCTGGAGAAACTGTTTGCTCCGGATACGGACGACCAATACGCCAAGCAGCAGTTTGAGCAGTCTTTGGCGAAATGGCAGGAAGAGGCGCAGTTGGCCGAATTTGACGGATTGTTGCCGTGTAAAACCGTTATCCGCCATATCCGCCGTTTTTTGGACAGCGAAAGCCAAGCCGGATTTTTGAGCGGCGGCATTACTTTTTGCAGTATGGTGCCGATGCGCAGCCTGCCGTTTAAAATGGTTTGCCTGTTGGGTTTGAATGACGGTGATTTTCCGCGCAATACCAAAGCAGCGGTGTTCGACCTGATTGCCAAACATCCGAAAAAAGGCGACCGCGCCCGCCGCGACGATGACCGTTATCTCTTCCTCGAAGCCTTAATCAGCGCGCGCGAAATGCTGTATTTGTCTTATATCGGCCGCGATATACGCAATGATGCCGAGTTTGCACCGTCTTCGTTAATCAGCGAGCTGCTGGATACCATTGCCGCCATGATGGGGAAAAGCGGGCGCGAGTTGGCGGAGAAATGGGTGAAACATCATCCTTTGCAGGCGTTTTCGCGCCGTTATTTCCAAAAGGACGCGCTTTCAGACGGCCTCTTCAGTACGCGCCAAGATTACGCCGATGCGCTGAACCAATCGCCTGCGGAAGCGCAGCCGTTTTTCCTTGAGGCTTTAAGTCAGGAAGAGCCGGGCAAAATCATTCAGCAGGGCGAGCTTATCAGTTTTTGGCGCAACCCTGTCAAAGTTTGGCTGAAGAGAAATTTAAGCTGGGATCAGCCGTATTTGGACGGCGCATGGGAATCTGCCGAACCGTTTGAGCCGCAACATGAAGGCCGGATTGCCGATGCCTATTTGGATGCGCGGCGCAAAGGTGAAGATTTTGAAGATACGGCCATTCGGCTGAATGCAGAAAGCCTGATGCCGGTAGGCGAGTTGGGCGGCTTGTGGCAGAAGCAGTATCAGATATCTGCAAAAAACGTAGATGCCGAGTTGATACGCAGCAACAAAAGGCCGTCTGAACCTTATGAATTACACTTTGACGACTTGGTTTTACAAGGCACCATCGGCAATCTTTACGAATGCGGCCGCATTGTGTTCCAAAACCAAAAAGACAATGCACCCAACCGCATTGCCCGTTTATTGGAGCATTTGATTTTTTGCGCCGTCGCCCCTCAATCCGTTGAAAGCCGACAAACCTATATTGTCAGCCTGGGACAGACCGAAACCTATGCCGCCATCGGGCAAGAGGTGGCGAGGGCACTTTTGAAAGAATGGTTGGTATATTTCCGAATCGGACAAAATACCCCCTTGCCGTTTTTTGCCAAAACCAGCCTTGCCGCTGCGGAGGAGTACAACAAGAAAGAGGATTGGGATGCTGCCTTGAGAAAAGCCCATGATGTTTTTAATGGCAATAAAATGAGCAAAGGGCAGAAAGAATATACCGAAGTGAAGCTGGTGTTTGGTCATTCGGAAGAATCGCCGCTTGATGAGCCACTATTTGAAAACCTCGTCGTCAATCTACTTGTTCCACTTTTGACCGGCGTAGCAGGGAAAACCAATGCAACAGAACAGGAGTAAAGCATGGCCACTTATGCAGAATATTTGGATTTTGATACTGAAGAAGACAAATTGAAACAGCAGCAACTCTATCAGGCGACCGAGTTGTCGGCGCAAACGGTAGCAGAGGTTAAAAAGATCAGTCGTCCGCAAAACTGGTTGCTTGCCGCTGCGCCATATTGTCCTGATTGTCGCGTGTTTGTGCCGTTTATTCAGAAAATGGCGGAGTTGAACCCCAATATCCGCGTCAACTATATTGCCCGTAACGATTTTGACGACAGCAGCCGTTTCGATAATCCTCGCCAACAGGAAATCGTCCGTACCAACCAAAAAATTCCTGCACTGTTCCTGATGGGGCATGAAGAGGCCGGGCCTGTGTTTAACGAGTTTTCGCAAGTGGTGTTAAACCAAATTGCGGCAGATGAAACCGGTCGCACGGAATTGCGCGATGCGTACCGTGCCGGCGAATTTAATGCCGATATTGAGGCTCAGATTGTAGCGGCGTTGGCATGGGCAGAGCAGCGTTGTTGAGTAGATATTGTTGGTGTGTAAGACTATATTTTGAGCCACTTTGATAAAGGGGACAATTTCTAGTGTAATTTAGTTCTTACCTAGATTTTCTCATTATGTATTTACGTTCTGGAACTTCAATGGTTTGAACAATTTCAAATCCCTCTTTTTGGTAGAGGTCTCTAGCTATTTGATTTGACTCAAAAACCGTTAGGGAAATACTTTCTATTTCTTCATTTTCAAACATTTCTTGAAGAAAGTATTGAAAAGCTTTTCTACCTAATCCTTTTCCCTGCTTCTGTGGAGCTATGAGAAATCTTCCAATATGAAGATTTTTATCTTCTAGTTTGATTTTCTGGATGATGCCTACAAACTCTTCTCCAACAAAAATGGAAAAAATCCCTTCCATCTTTTGCAAGGATTGGGCAATCAAGGGATAAGAAATCTTTGGCCCCATCCATTGCTTCTGAAAACTTTCTCCCAAAGCATTAGACCACTGACAAATGAGTTGGGCATTTTCTAACTGAAGTCCTTTTTCAAAGTGAATTTTCATATTTGCTCCTAAAACTTCTCTTATATCCAACTATTATACTCTTTCTCATATTTTTTCCGAATAATTAAGTATGATTCAACTTTATTTTTTTCTTGTTGGAACGATTCTTGCTTCCTTTCTTTGCTTTGTAATAAAAAGGCCGTCTGAAAAGATTTCAGACGGCCTTTTTTGATGCTCAACGTTTGATCAAATCTCGATTTTATTCGGCGTAAAGGTTTGCCATTTGTTGCAGGCTGGGCAGTGCCAGAAGAAGACTTGGGATTTGAAGTGGCAGTTGCGGCAGCGGTACATAACGCTTTTTTGCAGCTGGCGGCCGATAATGGAACGAATCATATCGGTGTCGGCTTTCCACTCCGGATTCATACTGCTGAGTTTCAAGCCAAGCAGGCGGTACACGCCGTTGAGGTCGGGTTTTTGGCGGACGAGTTCGACAGCGATTTGCGCCGCTTCGGTTTCGCCTTTGAGCAGCAGAGCCTTTTCGTAGATGACGTTGATCAGGTCAAGATCGGGAAAGGTTTGCATATAGCCGATGAGGCGGTTGAGGCCTTCTTCCTGCTTGCCTTGCGCGGCATAGGCTTCATAGAGCTTCTCGCCGACCATGCTCAGATAGGCGTGGTTTTGCTGCTCGATGGCGGAATACGCTTCCACTGCGGCAGGGAAGTTGCCCTGACGGTATTCGATGTCGCCGAGGATGATGTTGGCGCGCGTACATTTCTTGTTGGCTTCGAGTGCTTTGCCGATGTTGTAGCGTGCGGCGTCGAAGTTGGACTTGAACAGTGCGGCTTGGGCGATTTCGCAATAGAACTGGGCGATTTCAAACTGGTAGGTTTGTTCGTCATGGCTCAAGAGTTGCGCCATTTCGATGGCTTTTTCCCAGTCGCGGTCTTGTTGGTAAATACTCAAAAGGTGTTGGCGGGCTTCGCGTGCCATATCGCCTTCCTGCAAGCCGAGGAAGATTTGTTCGGCACGGTCCACCAAGCCTGCGCTTTGGTAGTTTTGCGCCAATTCAAAAAGCACGCGCGCGCGTTTTTCGTTGACTGTGTCGGGCGAATCGAGCAGGGCGCGGTGCATATTGATGGCTTTGTCGTTTTCGCCGCGTTGACGGTAGAGCTTGCCTAGGGTCAGGTTTAAGTCGTATGACTGCGGCTGTTGGTCAATCACTTCCGCCAATTCGCGCGCGGCGCGGCCACTGTTGCGGTCAACGAGGGCGTCAAGGCTTTTGTAAAACCCTGCCGGTATGCTTTTAGCCTGTTTCAGGACGGTCTTCATATCGACGCGCGCGGCAAACCAGCCCATAGCGAAGAAAACGGGGAGGAGGACGATGGGCAGTAAGATGACCCACAATTCGTTGTCCATGGTATTCCTTTATTGATTGGTGGCATTACGCTTTGGGAGTGGCTTCGGAAGTCGTTGCCGGTGTTTCGGTTTTGACCGGGGTCAGGTCTTTTTCGGAAAGGTGGGCGTATTTTTTCACTTCGGCACGCAGGCGGTTGTTTTCGCTGCGCAGGGACAGCAGACGGCCGAAGAGGGCAAACATACCGAACACGATACCGATAATAAATGCACCGAAAAGCACGACAATTAGCGGCAGATTGATGTTTTGGCCGGGCAGGTAGAAGAAGGATACGGTGTGGGTATTGGTAATGGCCAGCAGGAGGAAAACAAGAAGAATCAGGATTTTGATGATGGTATAGATGAGTTTCATGGGTTACTCCGGGTTGGCTGCGGTTGGGGCAGGCCGTCTGAAAAATGGTATCAGTTTAAACGATTTGCCGGATTTCGGATAGAACGGCATGTTTCAGACGGCAGGGGAGATGGTGTCTTTATGCTGACGGGTACTTGTCAAACCCATATTGAAAGGCGTATTGTTCAGTCTTTAGTTATTATCTTACAAATCAGAATAAGAAAGGCAATCATCATGAGCAGACCAGTCCCAGCCGTATTCGGCAGCGTTTTCCACGCTGAAATGCCCGTTATCGCTTATCGTGAAGGTAAATGGCAACCGGTAGAATGGCAATCTTCCAAAGACCTGACACTCGCCCCCGGCGCACATGCTTTGCATTATGGCAGCGAATGTTTTGAAGGTTTGAAGGCATTCCGTCAGGCAAACGGCAAAATCGTGATGTTCCGCCCGACTGCTAACATCGCGCGTATGCAGCAAAGCGCAGATATTCTGCACCTACCGTGTCCTGAGACAGAGGCTTATTTGAATGCTTTGATCGAATTGGTCAAACGTTCCGCCGAGGAAATCCCTGATGCGCCTGCCGCTTTGTACCTGCGTCCGACTTTGATCGGTACCGACCCTGTGATCGGCAAAGCCGGTTCTCCTTCCGAAACAGCCTTGCTGTACATTCTGGCTTCTCCTGTCGGTGACTATTTCAAAGCCGGTTCGCCCGTTAAAATCTTGGTGGAAACCGAACATATCCGTTGCGCCCCACATATGGGTCGTGTGAAATGCGGCGGCAACTACGCTTCCGCCATGCCTTGGGTATTGAAAGCCAAAGCAGAGCATGGTGCAAACCAAGTATTGTTCTGCCCGAATGGCGACGTTCAGGAAACCGGCGCGTCCAACTTTATCCTGATTAACGGCGATGAAATCATTACCAAACCGTTGACAGATGAATTCCTGCACGGCGTTACCCGTGATTCCGTGCTGACTGTTGCCAAAGATTTGGGTTACACTGTTACCGAGCGCAACTTTACTGTCGACGAGCTGAAAACTGCGATTGAGAATGGTGCGGAAGCGATTCTGACTGGTACGGCTGCGGTTATTTCTCCAGTAACTTCTTTCGTGATTGATGGCAAAGAAATTGAAGTGAAGAGCCAAGAGCGCGGTTACGCAATCCGTAAGGCGATTACCGACATTCAATACGGTTTGACAGAAGACAAACACGGCTGGTTGGTCGAAGTTTGTTAAGTAGAACGTTAATATAAAAGGCCGTCTGAAATATTTTTTCAGACGGCTTTTTTTATTGGCATTTAGAAGGAAAAAGCGATAATAAAATGCTAAATTTTTTAAACAAACGGTAGTATTTTTAGATAATCGGTATATAATGCGCAGTCATGTTGTAAAAATACATATTGGAAATATCGAATTTTATTGATTTTTAGAAGAAGTTAAAAACAGTTATAGATATTTATTCTGTATATTTTGTAAATTTAGTTAAATAGGGAATGCTAAAAACATATCGTGTTAGAATTTCCCTCCTTTTTGGCTTCGCGGGATTCACTCTGTCAAGTCAAAAAGGAAACCAGTGCAAGATAAAACCATTTTTATTTTGCTATAAAAATCAAAAATAACTTAACTCTGGATGAACTAATCAATTAAAAAGGGACTCTGATACATTTCCGTCAAAAATAACCGGATACATGGTACGCGGACAGATCGCCTATATAAAGTCATCCAAGGGTTCTGTCTGACACCATGACCGTTTCCAATCAGAAAACCGGCAGAAGGGGAAACGCTGCCGAGTTTCTCAAAGCGGCCAACTTCAGTTTGGCCTTTATACAGGCAATTGTTGTTACGACAGAATCCGTCTTACCTCTTTAATCAATCGGCTTTTTTGTTGCACGCTTGTGCGGTGGGAAAGGCGATATTCGATACAAGGAAATACGCTGATTATGTCACATAAACTTGCTCCTCTTGGCCGTACCCACATTCGTCACGGCTCATCCACACCTGAAGCAAATTCCAAATCATCTTCTCCTCTAAAAGAATGGATACACACCCACAATTGGGGGGATATGCCGTCGGTTTCTCCTGAGCTTAAGCAATTAAGCGGTAAAAATACGGTAACGAGAGAAGTAGTGCATGTGGCGGAGGCAGCAAGATTTGACAGTTCATCATCATCTTCAGACGGCCTTGTGACAAAAATGCATGTTGCACGGGCCAGTGTTGCTTCTGTAAGCAGCGTTTCCAGTAAACATATCATTGCGCCTAAAGTAACAAATAAACCTGCCGCTACCGATAAAGCAACGGCAGCTAAACCAGTCAATAAATCGATGGAAAAAATTCTGGCTGAAAAGCAAAAAATTTACGAAGAGGCTAAAGCAAAAAAAATAGCCGAGGCTGCCGCTGCCAAAGCAAAGGCGGTCGAACGCGCAAAAGAAGCGCATAAAGCGGCAGTCGAAAAAGCGATTGCAGAGCGTAAAGCCAAACAAGAAGCCGCCCGCAAAGAGAAAGAGGAGGAAGACAGAATTGCCGAAGAAAAAGAAACCGTTGAGATTGTTCATAAAAAGAATCTGAAGGATTCAGACGGCCATGACAAAATAGCGGGCGTTTCTTCCGGTAAAAAAGCAATCAATAGCCACGACGGCCACCTCAGTTCGGGTAAAGCAAACAAAATTGACGACCATGCTGAAAGCAGGGTAGGCCTATCCGGAAAATACCGCGTGTATGAATCTAAAGAGTACGGTAATTACGTTCGTGTGAATGATTTTGGTGCCGATGCGCAGGGTAAAAAAGACAGTCTTCAGGCATTTAAAGCAGCTTTAGAAGCGGCTCATAAAGAAAAAGCCATGGTCTTCTTGGATGGTACTTACTATATTTCCAACCAGATTGTGATGGATAAAACCGTTTCCGGCGCACGCGGTTTGTTTGGTTCGGGTATGGGCAAAACCAAAGTAACGTTTGATAAAGCGCAGACGGGCGTGTTCAATCCGGACACCAACCATGACGATATCCGCGAATTTGCCGGTATTTTGGTTGATGGGCAAAACAATAAAACCATTGCCGACTTGTCGGTTCAATATACCAACCCTGATTTTTACCGCAAAGGCTTAAGCTATTTTGGCAAGGTAAACGGCATTTTAGTGAACGATGCGGACAATACTTTAATCAGCAAAGTAGAGGTTTCCGGTGCCAATCGTGCTGGTGTGATGTTTACGTCAACCGCTTCTTTGGAAACGGAAAAAGGTCAAAAACTGACCTTTAAAGCGCGCGTACAAAGCGGCGAAATTGATGAAAAATACGAAGCGCTGCCTTTGGGTGAAAACAACCGTATTGTTGATTCGTATCTGCACCACAACCGCGTTGCCGGTGCGCTGATCGGTTTCCAACAAAACTTTATCGGCGAGGGCAACCGTTTGGATTGGAACGGCCACGAAGCGGACGGCGGTACCGGCTATGGTATGGCTGTGGCTGCGGGTAGTTACAATTACGGCATCACATACCGTAAAAACACGACTGACCACAACTACCGCAAAGGCTTGGATGTGCATGATGGTACAGGCATTGTCATTGAAGACAATGTGTTAACGGGTGACCGGCTGTATGGTATTGTTGCCTACAACCGCCAGTTTTCTATGGATAAAGTCAAAATTACGGGCAATACCATTATCCAAGACCCGAGCTTCCGTTTGAATGTTGATGATGACTTGGGTAAGTACTACCACATGTATTCAGGGATTCAGGTACAAACCAATACCCAATACAAAGATTTGCACTCGGCTGATAAAGGTTATTTCGATATTAGCGATAATGTCATTAAAAATCTGACGGTTTATCAAAACAATATTCAGACCTACGCGATTGAGTTCCGTAACCATGAAAGCAAAATGGATTACACGCTCAATATGGCAAACAACAAGATCAGCGGCGAATCTACCAAATATCTGATTGCCGTCATCAACGATACCTACGACCGCGTTTTATCTAAAAACGGCATTGGTAGCGGTACCATTACCATCAGCGGCAATGATGCCGATATTGGTAAGATTATGAAAGGCGCAGTACCGGTTTATGTGGAAGAACACCATGGCAATGTCGCTATGCATGGTGCGGTGACAATTCACAACAACAAAATTTCCGTGCGCGAAGAATCTGAAGGCTATGTTGAATTTGCCTATTTAAAGAGCAATGCCAAAGAGTACAACATCACCAATAACACATTGAAACTTGGTGGTGCCCTGAATGATGCTTTGGTAGACGTACACAGTACCAACCCTAAAGGCAAAGCATCTTTAAATGTAGCCAACAACAAAATCATGACGGACATTAAAGGCAAACTGTATGATTCATGGCTGCGCTTTGAAAACGACATCAAGACGTATTCTGAAGGCAATAGCCATAACGGCGCAGCACTGAAAAAGGTGAATACGACCGGCAGTAAAGTGGCATTGAGCGATATCTTGTCAGAAGCTAACCATATTGTTGAAACGACTAAAGAGACTGTGTATCACCATACTCAGAACGTGTATACATCAGGAGTGGAAGAACATCATACAACGACAGGGATTTTGTAAGTTGTTGAAGTCGTAATCTTTATGTTTTAAATATTGATAAATAAAAAAAGGCCGTCTGAAAATTTTCAGACGGCCTTTTCATCTAACTCACATTATTTAGCCAGTTCGGCACGCAGTTTGTGGGTTACGTTCATCATCACTTGGAGTTGTTCCAGAGTTTCTTTCCAGCCACGGGTTTTCAGGCCGCAGTCCGGGTTAACCCACAGACGTTCAACCGGTACAACCTCGATGGCTTTGCGCAACAGATGCTCAACTTCAGCTTCAGTCGGTACGCGTGGGCTGTGGATGTCGTAAACACCTGGGCCAATGTCGTTCGGGTATTTGAATTCGCCGAACGCGGTCAAGAGCTCCATATCGGAACGTGAAGTTTCAATGGTGATGACGTCAGCGTCCATAGCAGCGATGGCAGGCAGGATGTCGTTGAACTCAGAATAGCACATATGAGTGTGGATTTGGGTGCTGTCTTCGCAACCGGTAGAGGACAGGCGGAAAGATTCGCCGGCCCAGTTCAGGTAGGCATCCCAATCGGCACGTTTCAAAGGCAGACCTTCGCGGATGGCAGGTTCGTCAATTTGGATGACTTTGATGCCGGCTTTTTCCAGATCCAATACTTCGTCGTTCAGAGCCAGTGCGATTTGTTTGCACACGGTAGAGCGAGGAATATCATTGCGGACAAAAGACCATTGCAGAATGGTTACAGGGCCGGTCAACATACCTTTCATCGGGCGTTTGGTCAGGCTTTGAGCGTAAGTAGACCAAGCCACAGTCATGGCTTCAGGACGACTTACGTCACCAAAGATGATAGGTGGTTTAACGCAACGTGAGCCGTAGCTTTGTACCCAGCCGTATTGGGTGAATGCAAAACCGCTCAACAATTCGCCGAAGTATTCAACCATGTCGTTACGCTCGGCTTCGCCGTGTACCAGTACGTCCAAGTCCAGTTTTTCTTGCTCTTCAACCACCAAGGCGATTTCTTTTTTCATCGCGGCTTCGTAATCTGCGGCAGACAGTTCGCCTTTTTTGAAGGCTGCACGTGCTTGGCGGATTTCGGTAGTTTGTGGGAAAGAACCGATGTTGGTAGTCGGCAGTAAAGGCAGGTTCAACCATGCTTGTTGCGCTTTGATACGGTCGGCAAATGGAGATTTGCGTTGGTCTGCGTTGGCAGGCAAATCGGCCAGGCGTTTGGCAACGTCTGCACGGTGGATTTCGCTGCTGTTGGCACGGGAGTCGGCGGCAGCTTGGCTAGCGGCCAGTTCTTCGGCAACAGAATCACGACCTTCGTTCAATGCGGCTTTCAGAACGCGCAATTCTTGGGTTTTTTGCAGGGTGAATGCCAACCAAGAGTACAGGTCAGGTTTGTTGGCTTTCAGTTTTTCTTCAACTGACAAGTCAAATGGAGTGTGCAGCAGAGAGCAAGAGCTGGAGATCCACAAACGGTCGCCCAGTTTGGCTTGCAGAGGCTCGACAGTTTCCAAAACTTTGTTCAGGTTGGCGCGCCAAATGTTGCGGCCGTCGATAACGCCGGCAGACAGAACTTTGTCGTAGTCGGCAAATGCGTCCAGCTGTTCAGGAGCGCGTACCAAGTCGATGTGCAGGCCGTCAACAGGCAGGGATTTCAGCAAAGTAGCGTGTTCGGCAACAGAACCGAAGTAAGTGCTCAACAGGATTTTGGCGCTTACTTTGCTCAAAGTAGCGTAAACGTCTTTGTATGCTTCTACCCATTCTTTAGGCAGGTCAACAGTCAAAGCAGGCTCGTCGATTTGAATCCACTCGGCACCGGCTTCAACCAAAGCAGTCAGGATTTCAACGTAAACAGGCAACAGTTTAGGCAACAGGCTCAGACGGTCGAATTCAACAGCGCCTTTTTCTTTACCAACCCACAGGAAAGTCAACGGACCAACAACGGTCGGTTTGGCTTTCAGACCCAAAGCTTGGGCTTCTTGCAGTTGTTGAACGTAGTGTTTGGCGTTGGCTTTGAATTCGGTATCGGCGTGGAATTCAGGCACCAAGTAGTGGTAGTTGGTGTCGAACCATTTGGTCATTTCGATAGCGAATTGGTCTTTGTTACCGCGGGCCAGTTGGAAGAATTGTTCCAAAGACAGGTTTTGGTTGTCGAAGCCGAAACGGGCAGGGATGGCACCGGTAGCAACTTGCAGGTCGAGGATGTGGTCGTAGAAAGTGAAATCGCCTACAGCAACGTAATCAGCGTTGGCAGCAGCTTGGTGTTTCCAGTTTTTCTCGCGCAAGTCTTTAGCAACAGCCAGCAATTCTTGCTCGCTGATTTCTTTGCGCCAGTATTTTTCTTGTGCGAATTTCAATTCGCGGAAGGCACCGACGCGCGGGAAGCCTGAAAAATGCAATGTTGTCATGTTAACTCTCCTAGTTGGAATTTTGAATCAGGCCAGTATGGCCTGAATGTTCGATATTGTAAATCAGAATGGGGAGGCCGTCTGTTTTATTAACGGGGGCGTACACCCAAAATATGGCAGATGGCGTAAGTCAGTTCGCTGCGGTTGAGGGTGTAGAAGTGGAAGTCTTTGACACCTTCGCGCGAGAGGACTTTGACCATGTCGATGGCGATGCTGGCGGCAACAAGGTTGCGCGTGCCTTGGTCGTCATCCAAACCTTCGTACATTTTAGACAGCCAGCTTGGGATTTTGACATTGGTCACTTGGGCCATTTTGGTCAATTGTTTGAAATTGGTTACGGGCAGGATGCCGGGAACAATTTCAACGTCAATGCCCATCATCACGCAACGGTCGCGGAAGCGCAGATAGCTTTCCACGTCAAAGAAAAATTGGGTAATAACGTGGTTTGCACCCGCATCAATTTTGCGTTTCAGATTGATTAAGTCGGCTTGTGCGGATTTGGCTTCCGGGTGCACTTCTGGATAGGCTGCTACGGAAATATCAAAGTCGGCAACGGAGCGCAACAGTTTGACCAAATCTTCGGCATAGAAAGGTTTTTTCTCGTAGCCGGGCGGCTCGTCGCCACGCAGGGCGACAATGCGGCGGATACCGCTATCCCAATAATCTTTGGCGATTTGGCGCAACTCGTCAGGGCTGGCGTCGATACCTGTCAGGTGGGGGGCAGCGTCAAGGCCGGTTTCTTGTTTGATGCGTTTGACGATGCTGTGTGTGCGGTCGCGTTCGCCGGAGTTTGCACCGTAGGTTACGGAAACGAATTTCGGATGCAGGGTTTGCAGGCGATGGATGGAATCCCACAGCATGGTTTCCATTTGTTCGTTTTTCGGCGGGAAAAATTCGAATGAAACATTGATGTCGCCTTTTAAATCAGAAAGGCTGTTGTTTAAAGCGGCGATTTCTCGAGCGTGATTCATGGCTATGCACCTTCTGCATATCTTTTATTTGTTGTCAGGTTGCATAATAAATTTGAGGTTGGTATGAGTCAATTTCGAAATTTTCCGAAATTGTATGAATAAATTTAATAAAGACCTCAGGCCGTCTGAAAAACTGTCTGAGGTCTTGTTTGATAGGGAAGTGGGGAAAGATTATTCTGCTTCATCTATCCACGCTTGTTGCACGGCTTCGAGAATACGCTCGCCGCAACGCGTCGGGTCATCGTCAAATTCAGGCAAAGCCATAATTAAATCACGCAGTTGGGTAAAGCGTACGGTTTTCGGATCGATGCTGTCGCCGTGTAAGTCGTAGAGTTCTTCGGCGATGCGTTGGGTATCTGTCCATTTCATGATGTGTTCCTTTATTGGGTTTGGGCTATTAGTAATTATTTTAATCAAGAAGAAGTTGGACTGCCAGATTGTTTTACGGAAGATTGGCAGATAAATGATGGCGCTATTTTTTAACAAAATAGCATAGTTGCGTTAAAATACGGCAAGACACTTAAAATTCACGGCAATCTGCCGTTTTATACTTTCTATTCCGCTTTGTATGATTTGGTTTTCATACAAAATTTACACTTTGTTATGCAACCAAATTTTTTGGAACGGCTCTTAAGACAATCCATCGCTTAAAAATAAAAGGAAAAAAGATGAATAACGCACTCAACGCCAAGCTGTCCAAGCTGATTTACGCGCTCGCTTCCGATGATCCGGAGTATCTGTCCCAAGCAGGTGCATTCGACCGTTTGCTGTTGTTGGTTCGTGAACTTTATCGGATGCTGGACGAAACAGAAGGTTTGAAGCAGCTGGTGTTCCGTCTGTATTACGGCAAGCATTATGGTTTGATTAAACTGGATGCCGCTTCACCCAATGACGATGCAGGCGCATTGAGGTTGAAACGTTGGATGGTTTATTCGCGTATCGCAGAGCGTATCGAAAATTGCGGCAAGCATTTGTCGGTCGTGCTTGAAAATGCTGTATTGGAAAATGGCGCAAACAAATCTCATTATATAGATGAAGCCAATGCCATTATCGAGCGTTTCGGTTTAGTAAGGGATGAGGCTGCACTTTCGGCCATTGAGGCGGAGGAAGCGTTGAAGGTAGAGGCTGAACTGCCGACCGTAAACAAATCTCAAAACGCGGCTCCCCGTTATAACGGCAATGTGCATCAAATCAGAATGCAAGAAAAAATTGAAAATTACTCCGCTACGCAGAAAGTGGCCTCCATGCAGATTTCGCGTATGCGTTTTATTTTCCCTCATATCAAATAGTTTGCTGCATAACCAAAAGGCCGTCTGAAAACCATGAATTTGTGGTTTTAGACGGCCTTCTTCATACAATCTTGTTTTAGTGGTCTTCACGTGCATGGTTGATCGTATATTTGGGGATTTCTACGACCAAATCTTCATCGGCAACGACTGCCTGACAGCTCAAGCGTGAATCGGCTTCCAAGCCCCATGCTTGGTCGAGCAAGTCTTCTTCCAATTCGGTCGGTTCTTCCAGGCTGTCAAAACCTTTGCGGATAATCACGTGGCAGGTGGTGCAGGCGCAGGATTTTTCGCAGGCGTGATCGACTTCGATATCGTGGTCGAGCAGTACGTCAAGGACGGTTTGGCCTTCCGGTGCATCTTCGATAACTGCGCCTTCAGGGCATAATGTCGCGTGTGGGAGTACGGTAATTTTTGGCATTTTTATTGTCTCGGTTGTTTAAGAGTGGTTGTGGTTAAAGTGGTTTCAGACGGCCTTGGGTATTCAATATTCAGGCCGTCTGAAAAATGGGTTTATAACATGATGCCTTTACTTTTTAAATTTTCCAGACATTCGTCCAAGTAAGCATCATCATGTTCAGCATAAATCGGCGAAGTAGCTGTTTCAGCCGCGTGCGAATGGTATGGGGCAACGGCTTTGCCGCGATACAGCGGGTCTTTCCATAAGGTATCGGGTTTGTAACCGCGCTTTTCCATCTCTTCCATAATCAACGCGTGATACAGATAGAGTTTGTAGGGCGAATGGGTAAAAACGTAATTAACCGTCGCATGCGGTCTGCCCCAGCCCGCTCCGCGTAAAGCAGCGCATTCGCGGTGTTGCCCCAAAAGCTGGGCGCGGGGTAGTAGGGGGATAAGGGTTTGGTGCCAGAGTCTCATTGTGATTCAAATAATTTTGAATATTCTGCGTAAGCTTTCTCTAAATTTTCTTTTGAGTAGGTAGTATAAATATGAAGACCTTCTTCAATTTCAGTAGTTAGCTTTGTTCCACTTTTCCCAAAGTATTCGTCTTTATAGAGACGGACTTTGGAATTTTTAGGTTTATGTGTATTTTTCGAAGAGATGAGATTTCTTAATATAGAAGGATTTTGTTGGTGCTTTTCTTTGATAAAGGAGATAAATGCACTTCTGTCTATTTCAAAAATTTTTTCTTGATGATGTTCTTCGACAGTTTTTTCAAAACCCAACTCTGCTATTTCATTTTTAGGAAATACAATTTCACCTCTTAATGAGAGAAAAAGCCTTTTCACAAGATTTTCATCAATTGCAAAAAGCTCAGTTTCTCCTATTCGGCTTTTGCCGAAAATTTCATGAAGTAAGGTTTCTTTTTCTTTATAGTTGTCGGTTTTAATCGCTAGAATACGTTCTAACCCGGCAACGTTTGCGTAGCCGTTGTTTTCCAAATGGCGCATTCTAGTTTCAAAATTATTTTCGTCAGTAATACCAATTTTATATACGCCTTTGATGACGGTTTTCATCAGGTAGACAATGCCCGCTTTTTCCATTGTTGTCCTTTATTTTTATTTCTGTATGAAGATATCTTTTCAGACGGCCTTTTTATCAAAGTCCGTCTGAAACCATTTGCCGTCAAATATTATCAACGCTTTGACCTGTCAACGCACGTTGGATGTTGCGGTTCATGCGTTTGGCGGCGAAGTTGTCTGTGCTGTGGCTGAGCTTGGCGACGGCGGAGCGGATGTCTTCGGCTTTGCCGTCTTTCAGACGGCCTTGCAAAACGGCGATGTCTTGTTGAATTTGTTGCAACTCTTCGGCATCCAGCAAATCGCTATCCAACTCAAGGGCAGCATTAACGGCGTCGGTCAGGCTTTCGGCTTCGACTACGGCTTCGGCGCGTGCGCGTGCGGCCATGTCTTCGGCGGCGTTGCTCATGCTGTCTTTGAGCATTTGAGTGATGGTGCTGTCGTCCAAGCCGTAGGAAGGTTTGACTTCGATTTGCGCCTGTACGCCGGTGCTTTGCTCTTGTGCGGAAACGGACAGCAAACCGTCGGCATCAACTTGGAAGGTCACGCGGATACGCGCTGCGCCTGCAGCCATGGGCGGAATGCCGCGCAGGGTAAATTTGGCAAGGCTGCGACAGTCGGAAACGAGTTCGCGCTCGCCTTGTACGACGTGTATCGTCATGGCGGTTTGACCGTCTTTGAAAGTGGTGAAGTCCTGTGCGCGTGCGGTAGGAATGGTGGAGTTGCGCGGGATAATTTTTTCGGCAAGACCGCCGTAGGTTTCCAATCCGAGTGACAAAGGTGTAACGTCAAGTAGCAGCCATTCGCCGTCGGTTTTGTTACCCGCAAGGACGTTTGCCTGTATGGCGGCGCCGAGTGCGACCACTTCGTCAGGATTGAGGTTGTTCAGTGGAGTTTGGCCAAAGAAGGTGGCAACTGCTTGTTGAACGTGCAACATGCGGGTAGAGCCGCCAACCATAATTACGCCCTTGACATCCGCCTTGGTTACGCCGGCATCTTTCAAAGCCTGTTTGACGGGCTCGATGGTTTTTTGTACCAGATTTTGGGTCAGATTGTGAAACTCTTGGCGGGTAATGACGGTATGAACTTTATGGCCGTCTGAAAGTATGGTCTCGATGACGGCTTCGGTTTGAGTGGTCAGTTTTTCTTTGGCGGTACGGGCAAGGGAAAGTAGAAGCTGGCTGTCTTGTTCGTTGAGTTTGGAAAGGTCGTTTTGTTCGAGTAGGTAGCAGAACAAACGATGGTCGAAGTCATCGCCGCCCAATGCGCTGTTGCCGCCGGTGGCTTTAACTTCAAACAGGCCTTTAGTCAGTTGCAATACGGATACGTCGAATGTGCCGCCGCCCAAGTCGTAAACGACAAACGTGCCTTCTGAGGCGTTGTCCAGTCCGTAGGCGATTGCGGCGGCAGTCGGCTCGTTGAGGAGGCGCAAGACGTTCAAGCCCGCCAAGCGTGCGGCATCTTTGGTGGCTTGACGTTGGGCGTCGTCAAAATAAGCGGGTACGGTAATGACGGCACCGACCAAATCACCGCCTAATGTTTCTTCGGCACGCGATTTAAGGGCTTTGAGGATTTCAGCCGATACTTCGATAGGCGTTTTTGCACCTTGACGGGTGTTTAATTCAACCACGCGCTCATTGGGTGTAAATCGATAGGGCAGGTATTGCGCCTCTTGTGCGAGGTCGGTAAGGGTACGGCCGATCAGGCGTTTGGCGGAGCTGACTGTATTTAACGGATCGGTTTTTTGGGCAGAAAGGGCGTTTTTGCCGACTTCAACTTCGCCATCCAAATAACGGACAACCGAAGGCAGGGTGGCGCGGCCGTCTGAATCGGGCAGGCAGACTGCGCTGCCGCTGCGGACTGTGGCAACCAAGCTGTTGGTTGTGCCTAAATCAATGCCTACGGCGAGGCGGTGTTGATGGGGGGCGGCGGACATGCCGGGTTCTGAAATCTGCAAAAGAGCCATGATTGTGTGCCTTCTGATGCTGTATTTATTAGGATGGGGCAGATTTTAGCAGATTTTTGGCAGATAGTTGAGTGGATTGCTAGGAAATAACCATAAGGCTTAATGTTGTTTTTTAATTGAAAAGAAAGTGGATTTTGAATTCAGACTTGTATTTTTTAAGAAATACGGATAAAATTCAGCCTCTTTGCCTTGCCTTTTACTTCGCATGGTGAAAGGCTGTTTTTAATCATCCATAAGGAGATAACATGCGTCATTACGAGATCGTGTTTATCGTTCATCCTGATCAAAGCGAGCAAGTGCCTGCTATGGTTGAGCGTTACAAAACCATGATTACTGAAGCCAACGGTAAAATCCACCGTTTGGAAGACTGGGGCCGTCGTCAATTGGCTTACCCAATCAACAAAATCCATAAAGCACACTATGTTTTGATGAATATCGAAACTACTCCCGAAGTGGTTGAAGAGCTGGAAACTGCTTTCCGCTTCAATGATGCCGTACTGCGTCACCTGACCATCAAAACAAAACACGCTGTAACTGAAGCTTCCCCAATGCTGGGCGGCGAAAAAGCAAAAAACTTGCTGAACGGTGCAGCTGAAGAAGTTGCAGCAGCTGAATAAGATTGAACAATCTGATTAAGCTTACCGCCCGTATCTTGCAGGTTCAGCCTTTGAGATATACGCCGGCAGGAATCCCTGTTTTAGATATTGTGTTGCAACATGAATCTTGGCAGGAAGAAAACGGACAAAAATGTCTGGTCAAATTTGAAATTCCCGCGCGGATTTTAGGTAAGCAGGCTGAGGAATGGCAGTATCGGCAAGATGCAGTCATCGAGTCGGAAGGTTTTTTGGCGCAACGCAGCCAACGCTTCCCCAAGCCGGTACTACGCATACAGAACATTAAAGAATATAAAGGTTAAACGACAATGGCTCGTCAATCATTCAAACGTAGAAAATTCTGCCGCTTTACGGCTGAAAAAATCCAAGAAGTTGATTACAAACAAGTTGATTTGTTGAAAGACTTCATCTCTGAAAACGGCAAAATCATCCCTGCCCGCATTACTGGTACTAAAGCACACTACCAACGTCAGTTGGCTACTGCTGTGAAACGTGCCCGTTTCCTGGCTCTGTTGCCTTACACCGATCAACACAAATAATTTTGGAGTTTAAATCATGCAAATTATTCTGTTAGAAAAAATCGGCGGTCTGGGTAACTTGGGTGACATCGTTACCGTTAAAAACGGTTACGCACGCAACTTCCTGATCCCTGCCGGTAAAGCAAAACGTGCAACCGAAGCCAACATGAAAGAATTCGAAGCACGCCGCGCTGAATTGGAAGCCAAACAAGCTGAAATCTTGGCTGATGCTAAAGCCCGTCAAGAAAAACTGGAAGGCCAAACCATTACTGTTGCTCAAAAAGCCGGTGTTGATGGTCGTCTGTTCGGTTCTGTTACCAATGCTGACATCGCTGAAGCGATTGTTGCTGCCGGTATCCAAGCTGCTAAAGCAAACGTACGTCTGCCTAACGGTCCGTTGAAAGCTGTTGGCGAATACGAAGTTGAAGTAGCTCTGCACACTGACGCTGTTGCTAAAATTACCGTTGCTGTTGTTGCAGCCGCTGAGTAATTGATTCATTCAAGGCCGTCTGAAAATCAAGGGTTTCCTTGAATTTCAGACGGCCTTGTTTATCTGCTTGAGCCGAAGTAAGTAAATATTGATTTGTCTATATTTTTAAGTCTGTCTAGAAATATAGCGGAAGAGATGATGTATTGGCCGAATATTCATTCGTGTTCGGGTTTGTCGTATTATTTAGTAAAGAGATTATTTATGAATAAAATCAAAATCTTTGGGATAGGTTTGACTGCTTTGGCTTTAGCTTCATGCGGCACTCCGCAAAAGCCTGCTGTTGATACGGCAAAACCTGTCGAGCCTGTTTCCTCTGCAAAACGCCCTGTATTTGATGCTGCGGCTGAATCTGTTGCCAGCAGCGGTTTTAATGAGAACGTCAATGTTCAGCAGTTTATCCAATATGAAGTGAAAAATCGCCGTTTCAGTGCGGAAGAGTTGCGCAATTTCTTTAATGGCGTGGTGTATAAAGGCAACATTATTACCATTATGTACCGCCCAAGCACTTCGCGTCCTTGGTATGAATTCCGCACCGGTAACTCTGGTGCAGCCAAATTTAATGGCGGCAGACAATTCTATGCGGCAAACCGTGCCGTAATTGATGATGTGGCACGCAAATACGGCGTACCTGCCGAATTGATTGTGGCGATTCTCGGGATTGAAACCAATTATGGTAAAAATACAGGCAGCTTCCGCGTTGCCGATGCCTTGAGTACATTGGCCTTTGATTATCCTCGCCGTGCCGAGTTTTTCCAAAATGAATTGAGTGAACTTTTGCAGATGGCAAAAGAAGAAAAAGAAAATATCTTTGACTTCAAAGGCAGCTATGCCGGCGCGATGGGCATGCCGCAATTTATGCCTTCAAGCTACCGTAAATGGGCGGTGGACTATGATGGTGATGGTCATCGCGATATTTGGAATAATGTTGGCGATGTGGCGGCTTCTGTCGCCAATTATATGAAACAGCATGGCTGGCAGACCGGCGGTAAGATGGTTGTGCCGGTAAGTCTGACGATTACTCCGCACTTGCAGGCGATTATCGATGAGAAAACTGCCTTGACGCGCACTGTCGCAGATTTCAAAGCTTTGGGTGTCGTGCCTCAAGCTGCTATTGCCGATAATGAAAAAGCTGTGCTGTATGCTTTGGAGACCAGCCCGGGCGTATTTGAATACTATTTGGGTCTGAATAACTTCTACACGGTATGGCAATACAACCACAGCCGTATGTATGTAACAGCGGTACGCGATATTGCGAATGCAATCAATAACAATGGCCTGTAAGCCATAAGAAAACCACCCTTTGGGGTGGTTTTTAAATATCGAGGATTTGTAAAGGGGGTTAAGCTATCAGTCTGATTTTCATGGCGTAACGTTTTTTGCTGTGTCCTGAAACAAACTGTCCTCCTCGGGCAGGGGATAAAAACGCATTGCCTTCTGCGGTTGGCTCTGCACAAGTATATTGACCGTTTCGATCGCTCCAAAGGGCATACACAGGCAGATTGTGGGTACGGATATCCAGTTTCAAGCCGTCAAATGCAACGTGTGCATCCTGGTCGGAGGAAACAAATTCGGTATGGGAGATATAGTCGGCATCGTATGGGGCGCCGTTGAAATCAAATTGTGTGCCGGCGGCGGTAAAGTAGGGGTGGAATCCTGGGGACGTGCGGATGGGTGATTCGCCGTAATTGCAGACAGTTAGGATGGCGATGGCTTCATTTTCGTTAGGCAGACTGTAATCGAGCAACCATTCGACGTGTTCATAGCCTTTTTCTGTGCTGATTAATTTTAAGCCGATATCTGATTCATTTTGATGGCGGATTTCCCAGTCTGAAGTTCTGCCGAAACCATGTTGGGCCAGATGATTTTTGCTGTCAGGTCCGAATTGAGGTAGGCAGACGTGCATGCCGCCGCGTAATTTTGTGTCATCGCCTACTTGAACGCTGGTTTTCGGAAATAAGACTTCCCATCCTTTTAGAATCAGGGAATCAATATATCCGCCCATTGTATTTACTTGCATAGTGGCTGATTGGTTGCGTAGTATGATTTCGGACATGATGTTTCAAACTTCAAATTACTTATCATTTATGTAGCATTCTAACATTGCAATGACATGCTGTCGCTGTCGGTTTGATAGAAAATCCTTAATAAAAATCAAAAAAATGCTAGAATATATGCCATTTTCTGAGGCCGTCTAAAAAGCGGAGAATTCTTTTCAGACGGCCTTCCGATTTATTTCCCGTAGAGAAACAACATGGCTTATCAAGTTCTTGCACGAAAATGGCGTCCGAAAACCTTTGCCGATTTGGTCGGTCAGGAACACGTCGTCAAAGCCCTGCGTAACGCGCTGGACGAAGGCCGTCTGCACCATGCCTATCTGCTGACAGGGACACGCGGTGTGGGTAAGACCACGATTGCCAGGATTTTGGCCAAGAGCCTGAACTGCGAAAATGCCGTGCATGGTGAGCCGTGCGGTCAGTGTGAAAGCTGTACGCAAATCGACAGCGGCCGTTATGTGGATCTATTGGAAATCGACGCGGCATCGAATACCGGTATCGACAATATCCGCGAAGTGTTGGAAAACGCGCAATACGCGCCGACTGCGGGTAAATACAAAGTCTATATCATCGACGAAGTGCATATGCTTTCCAAAAGCGCGTTCAATGCCATGCTGAAGACTTTGGAAGAACCGCCTGAACACGTTAAATTTATTTTGGCGACCACCGATCCGCATAAAGTCCCCATTACTGTATTGAGCCGCTGTTTGCAATTTGTGTTGCGCAACATGACAACCCAGCAGGTTGCCGAGCATTTGGCGCATGTCTTGGATCGTGAAAACGTTCCTTATCAGCCACAGGCTTTGCAACTTTTAGGCCGTGCCGCCGCCGGCTCGATGCGCGATGCGTTGAGCCTTTTAGATCAGGCGATTGCCATGGGTTCGGGTAAAGTGGCCGAACAAGATGTCCGCCAGATGATCGGAGCGGTCGATAAACAATACTTGTTTGAATTGCTTGAAGGAATCATCAATCAAAACGGGGAAGCCTTGCTGGAAAAGGCTCAGGAAATGTCCGCCAGAGCGATTGGTTTTGACAGCGCGTTGGCAGAATTGGCCATGTTGTTGCAACGTTTGGCTTTGATTCAAACCATTCCTTCCGCCTTGGCAAATGACGATCCTGAACGTGAAACTTTGCAGCGATTAAGTCAGGCTTTGAGTGGCGAGCAGATTCAGCTTTATTATCAATGCGCTATTCATGGTAAACAGGATTTACCGCTGGCTCCAGACGAGTATGCCGGTTTTGTCATGACGCTTTTGCGCATGCTTGCATTTGCGCCGTTGGCCGCTTCGGGTTGCGATACGCAAAGTCAGATTGAACACACGGATTTGCATTCCGACCATCAGAAAGCTGAGGCCGAAAAAAAGCCTTTTCAGCTGCCGAAATCTGAGCCGATAGCAGCACCGGCGGTTGAGAAAGAGGCTGTTCCGACTAAACAGGATATCGTTGAAAGGCCGTCTGAAGAAACTATTCAGTCTGCTCAACAACAGGGGGATGTCCCGCCTTGGGAAGACATGCCGAGCCAAGTATCGGCTGAGCCGCCTCAAACACAAACGGCGCAGATGCAAGAAACTGCGGAGCCATTGCCTGTTGCAAAAGTTCAGACGGCCCCTGAACCGGAAGAATATCCGCACATAGATGAGGAAATTCCACCTCCGTATTTTGATGAAGCATATGCATATGAAGATTCACACCGTGCTGATGTGATGGAAGTACTGCAGCCGGTTGTGTCTGAAGAAGAGGAGGGAGATGAAGAAGAGCTTCAGTTCGCTCCTTTGCCTGAGTTTAAAACTGAGAATTGGCACAGCATTATCGAACGATTTGCCCGTAAATTAGGCGCGGCGCAGATGTTGGCACAAAATGCGGCATGGACGAGTTATGATACGGAAGCAGGATTAATCATGCTGTCGTTGACGGATGAGGCCAAAGCTACTGCCAATAAAGAGCGCTTGGACAAAATCTGCCAGACGTTGAGCGAGGCTTACCATCTTGGCAATTTAAGGCTGCAAACCGAGCCTTGGCAGGATGATAAAGGCTGGGAAACGCCGGTGATGCGCCGCAAACGTATTCAAGAAGAAGGACGGCAGCAGGCGCAAGATTTGCTGGAAGCGGATACAACGGCGCAGAAAATTTTGCAAATCTTTGAAGCGCAATGGCTGCCGGATTCTTTAGAGTTAGTAGGGCATTCTTAAAATACTGACATACAAGGCCGTCTGAAAGGCAATAGCGTTTTTCAGACGGCATGAGTGAAACCCATTTATTCAAACCCATAGGAGTAAAACATGTTCGGAAAAGCCGGATTAGGCGGCCTGATGAAACAGGCTCAACAAATGCAAGAAAACATGAAAAAGGCACAAGCCAAGCTGGCTGAAACCGAAGTTGAAGGTGAAGCAGGCAATGGTTTGGTGAAAGTTGTGATGACGTGTTCGCACGTTGTTCGCAAACTTGAAATCAGCCCTGATTTGATTCAAGAAGCCGCAGACGACAAAGAAATGCTGGAAGATTTGGTATTGGCCGCTATCAATGCCGCTTCTGAAAAAGCCGAAGAAACGACCAACAAAACCATGGGTGCATTTACCCAAGGCCTGCCGGCAGGCATGGGCGACTTCTTCCGTTGATTTAAAAATAAATAAAAGGCCGTCTGAAGCCAGATTTGGGTTTCAGACGGCCTTTTTTATTATGAGGATTCATGGGCTTTCTTTGGGAAAGAACAAGCGTTCCTTATTGATGTAAAAAAGCCTGAACAGAAGTTCAGGCTTTTAAATTTGGCTCCCCGACCTGGGCTCGAACCAGGGACCTG